>DASYKL010000241.1:0-3616 GCA_035995405.1 Chloroflexota bacterium | reverse complement strand
GTGGCATTGTTGACCAGGATCTCGACGGGTCCGAAAGCGGCCTCCGCCGCGTCGAACAGTCGTGCCGGAGTAGCCACATCGCGGAGGTCCGCCTCAATAGCAATGGCCTGGCCGCCGGTCGCGACGATCTCCGCCACGATATCGCTCGCGTCGCGGGCGCGATTGAGACGGTACGCGTCCGGCGTGCCTGCCTCGACCGGATCCGCGAGCCGAAAATAGCTCACCAGCACGCGTGCGCCGTGCGCCGCCAGCAGCTTGGCCGTCGCCGCCCCGATGCCGTGGTTGCCACCAGTGACGATGGCCACCCGTCCGTCAATGCCCGCGAAGCGGACCGCGTCAGCCATTCGCTGCCTCAGCCACCCGCATTGGTACTGCCCGCTATGCTAGACAATCCCACCCATGGACAGATCGCTCGAGCTGATCGCCTTTTTGCGCAGCCTGCGTGCGGTTCGCCGCTTCTCAGCGCAGCCAATTGCGGACGACGTGTTGGCCACTGTCCTGGAGGTCGGCCGCTGGACGGGCTCGGCCAAGAACACCCAGCCGTGGCACCTGATCGTGGTCCGCGATCGCGACACGCTGCGCGCCCTGTCCGAGTGTGGTGCCTACGCCGGCCACCTGGCGGGTGCCAATCTGGCCATCGTGCTGGTCATGGACGACCAGACGCGCCGCTTCGACGAAGGACGACTGGCGCACAACTTGATGCTCGCGGCGTGGGCCTTCGGCATCGGCTCGTGCATCGGCTCGATCAACCCTGAGGCCAATAAAGTCCGCGCCCGACAGCTACTCGGCGTACCACCCGAGCGGTGGATTCATACGGCGCTGTCGTTCGGCTATCCGGCTGACCCTGCAGCGCTGCGCCTGAGCGCCGATCGGACGGGATTGACTGATGTGCCGCTCGGGCGCGTCGAAGGGCTCGCGTTCGTCAGCTGGGAACGCTTCGGCACCCCGTCGCCATAAGTAGCCCCAGGCCTCCACCGACAGCGAATCAGACAGCCGAGTGTTTTATGAGCGTTGTGTTAGCGCTAACACGACTGGTTGCGACGCTGGCTGCGGCGTTCGTTGTGAACGTTCGAAATGAGACGCGCAAGTTCCGTGCGCGTCGCGTCAGCGCTAATGGGCTGGCCGCTGTGCTGGGGCGCCGCCGGATCAACGGTTCACATGCGCGCCCAGCCCCTTTATGTTAGCGCTAACACGGGCAGCCGCTAGCCGACGGCGCCGCAGCGTAAACGTTCAACAGTTCAGCCGCGCAAATTCCGCAGGGTGTAGTGTTAGCGCTAACACGACTGGCCGCTACACTGGCCACGCCGACGCGTGAACGTTCACACCCAGACGCACAGGTTCGTCCGCGTCGTGTTAGCGTAACAAGCTAGCCGAGACGCTGCCGACGCCACGGCTGAACGTTCACAGTCAGGCCCGTGTAAGTTCCATCGGCGTGTGTTACCGCTAACACGACTAGCCGCTAGGCTGGCCTGCCGACGCGTGAACGTTCACAGCCAGACGCACAGGTTCATCCGCGACCTTGGCCCGCCCTTCATCTGAACGTTCACAATCGGTCCGCGAGTTCCCTGGCCGATCGCCTGATGGTCCTGTTAGCGCTAACACGGCTGTGCGACGCTGGCCGCGCCGCCCTGGGAACCTTCACAAACCTACGCACGCACAGGTTCATGCGCGCCGTGTTAGCGCTCACACGGCGGGCCGCTACGCGCTGACCGCGCCGCGCCGCGCCGCCGGGTGAACGTTCACAATCAGCCGCGGGCATTCCATGCGCGTTCGTGTTCGCGCTCACACAACTGGCTGCTACGCGCTGGCCGCGCCGCTGGATGAACGTTCACAATGGGGCGCACACGCCTATGCCAGCCGAGCCGCCAATCTTCGATGGCCACAACGACGTCCTGTCCCGACTTCTCGAGGCCGAACGTACCGCCGCCCTCGGCGGACCCATCACCGATCCCGCCACCCAACCACCCAGCTTCTTTGAACGCAACGACGACCGCGGCCACATTGACCTGCCGCGAGCCCAGGCCGGCGGTTTTGGCGGCGGACTCTTCTCCGTCTACATCGGGCCCGACCCGCAAGCCTGGGCCGCGGCCGGCGCCGTCCTCGGTCAGTCCCTCGACGGCAACCCCGTCCGCTTCCCGCGCTCTCTGACCCAGGATTTCGCCCAGCGCAACGCCCTGGCCGAAATGGGCCTGCTCTTTCGTTTGCAGCGCCTCTCGTGCGGCCAGCTGCGTATCGTCCGCGACGCTGCTGACCTGCGCCAGTGTCTCGCAACCGGCATTCTGGCCGCCGTCATCCACTTCGAAGGCGCCGAGCCCATCGATCCTTCCCTGGACACGCTCGAGTTGTTCTATGCCGCAGGCCTTCGCTCCGTTGGACCCGTCTGGAGCAGGCAAAACGACTTCGGCGAAGGGGTGCCATATCTCTTTCCGCATTCGCCTGACACGGGTCCGGGGTTGACCGACGCCGGCAAAGCGCTCGTCGCGGCCTGCAACAAGCTGGGCATCGTCGTTGACCTGTCGCACATCAACGAGCGCGGCTTCTGGGACATCGCCAACGCCACCGACAAGCCGCTCGTCGCCAGCCACTCGAACGCCCACGCCCTGGCGCCCTCGCCGCGCAACCTGACCGACCGTCAGCTCGACGCCATCAAGGAATCCAACGGCGTCGTCGGCGTGAACTTCTACACCGGCTTCTTACGAGCGGACGGCCGACGTGACGCGAGCACACCCATCGCCAGCATCGTCGATCACTTCCGCTATCTGGTGGATCGGATGGGCATCGATCACGTTGGTTTCGGCGCCGACCTCGACGGTGCGCTGATCCCGAGCGAGGTCGGCGACGTGGCCGGCTTACCGAAAGTGATGGTCGCCTTGCGCGCCGCCGGCTTCGATGAGCCCGCGCTGAAGAAATTGGCCAACGAGAACTGGCTGCGCGTCCTCGACGCAACGTGGCAGCCCGCGCGGTGACCGTTAGCGCGGCGGAGGTCCGCGAGCTCGTCGCGCATCTGCCAGACAGCATTGAAGGCAGCCATCACGGCCATCCCGACTTCCGGGTGAAGAAAAAGATCTTCGCCACGTTGTTCGAAGGCGAGGATCATGCCGCCCTACGGCTACCGCAGCTGGAGGCGCGCCAACTGGCGCAAACGCAACCTGACGTGTACCGTCTGGTCGGCGACCGCGATCCGTTCAGCTGGGTCGGCGTCTCATTGGAACGTGTCGACGCCCAGGAGTTCGCGGACTTGCTTGAGCAAGCCTGGAGCTTACGGAGGTAGCGTTCTCCCTGCCATTGCTAAAAGGCCGATGGCCGGCCTTGGGCACCATCGACGGCGATATTGGCGCCATTGATCCAGTTCCCTCGCTCCGAGAGTAGGAACGTCACCACGTCGGCAACCTCCTCTGGCGTGCCGAGTCGGCCCCATGGGAACTCACGGCGCTCGAATTCCGCGAAGCGCTCGGCCTGCTGCTCGCGGAAGCGTTCCCAGCCGCCACGGGGAAACATGATCGAGCCCGGACTGACCGTGTTGACGCGGATCCGCAACGGCGCCAACTCCCAGGCGAGCGCGCCGGCCAGGAAGATTTCGCCGGCTTTGGCGGCGCCATACTGGGCTTTGGGGTTC
>DASYKL010000240.1:0-2189 GCA_035995405.1 Chloroflexota bacterium | reverse complement strand
ACGCCGCTGTCGAGCAGGCCGATCGCCACGCCGTACATCGCCGCCACCTGAGCATGGTGACAACACGCGTGCACCGCTCCCGTGTCTGGGTGGTGGGCTGGATGCTCCCACACGATCAGCGCATCCAGCTCGCCCAGCACCGCCACGGTCGGGCCAGGCCCCGCGCCGCCGTCGAGCTTCGCTTTGACACCGGTCAGGGCCAGGCCGCTCTGCGCCGTGACGCCCAGTGCGGCGAGACGCTCGACCACCAGTGCGGCCGTGCGGTGTTCCTTGAAGCCGACTTCTGGCTGGGCCGCGATCGTCCGGGCCAGGCCGGTGATCTCGTTCGCGCGCGCATCGATTGCCCGCCGCACGGCAGCTTTAAGCGCCGGGGTGTCACTCACGGCTGGCTGAACCAACAGCTCACGTGCCACCATTCTGCACGATGCGGCGCAAAGCAGACGTAGCCAGACTGGGCAATGGCGCAGTTCTGTATCTCAAGGGCACGCCCTACGAGCAAGGCCAGCAGCTTGGACGAGGGGCAGCCGACCTCATTCGCGACAACATCGCCGCGGCTGACGGCTTAGTTCAGGTCGCCCAGCTCGGCTCTGATCTCGACCTGAGCGCATACCAGGCCATGACCCGCCGCAACGAGGCGTGGGTCGGTCGCGTCTATCCCGAGCTGCTCGACGAGCTGCACGGCGTGGCCGACGGCTCGGGCATCCCCTACTCCGAGCTGCTCCATCTGAACCTCAATACCGACGTCGCCTATGCGCGGGCATATGCCCTGGTCATGGACTGCACGCAGGTGCTGGCCAGCGGCGTGGCGACGATCGACGGCAAGACGTATATGGCCAAGACCCGCGACCTTACCAGGGGCCCTAATCGCCACGTGCTCCTGCATCGTGAGTTCGACGATGGCACCTTCCGCAACGAATTCCAGATTGCCGGCCAGATGACGCTCCCTGTAGGCGTCAATAGCTGGGGCGTGGCGGTGACGACGAGCGGTCAATGGTCGCGGCGAATCGTGGTCGATCTGGCGCGCGGCGATTCGGCCTGGCACATCCTGAACTGGCAACCCGTGCTGCGTCACGCACGGTCGGTTGACGAGGCGCTGCTGATGATCCGCGAGCAGCCGCGCGTCGCGGGCATGCTGGCGATGCTGGCCGACAGTTCACGCTGCGTTGGCCTCGAAGTCACCGCGTCTGATATCCACGTGTTCGAGCCAGAAGACGGCCTGCTTGTGCGCACCAACCACTTTCTCAGCCCAGAGCTCCGTGAGCTGGCCCCCACGATCGAAGAAAACCATGGCACGTACGATCGGGCTCGTCGAGCTGAGGAGTTGGCACGGCGAGGCCGCGGCGCCCACTCCGTGCACACGCTGTTCGGCATCCTGAGCGATCATGCCGACAACTCTGCCGACAGTTCTACCGAAAGCATCTGTCGGCATGCCGGCGACGGCAGCGGCGGGCAGACCTACGCGGCGACGGTCGTCTGTCCACAGGACAAGACGATGTGGACGGCGTTCGGCAACCCGTGCGAAGGATTTCAGGCGGTTGGTCAGCCCGAGTAACCTGAACTGGTAATGCTGTTCGAGCTCAGGCAATACCGGACGCGCCCGGGTCAGCGCGAGAACTGGGTCCGCTTTTTCGAAGCCGAGATCGTCCCCTTTCAAACGTCCAAAGGAATGGGCATCATCGGCAGCTGGATTGTCGAAGACGACCCCGATGCGTTCGTCTGGCTGCGTCGCTTCGAAAGCGAAGAAGACCGCGTCGCCAAATACAAAGAGGTCTATGAAAGCGACCACTGGAAAACCAACATCGCCCCCCACACGGCCGAGATGCTCATCCGCGAGCAGATCAAAGTAACTCGGCTGGAGCCTACGCCAGCGTCAGCAACCCGCTAAAAACCAATCGCACGCTGAGCAAATTACAAGGTGGCATTGTGTACGGATCGGGGGAGCCCTGCGGGCCCCCCGCCCCCGTTCACTGCTCCGCGCTACGCGCTGCGCGCTCACTTCCGGGGCGACCCCCCGCTTAAAGCGCTTCGCGCCGCCATTACAGCTGGAGTGCCATACCGCTCGGTAATCTGGAGGTGGAGATTCCACACGGCTCGGTCTCACGCTGGAGCCGATGCCGCTAGCTGTGGGGGGCCTTTATCGCTGGAGCTCTGAGGCGTCTGGCGCGGACGGTCGCGGTGTCCCGCGCTGC
>DASYKL010000239.1:0-10722 GCA_035995405.1 Chloroflexota bacterium | reverse complement strand
CACGCCCAAGATTCTGGCCGAGCTGGGGCTGACGTACACGTGCGATTGGTGTGCCGACGACCAGCCGTTCCCGCTTAACGTGCAGTCGGGCAAGATGATCTCGGTGCCCTATTCGATCGAGGTCAACGACATTCCGCTGTTCGTTGGCAAGAGTCTCAGTGGCCAGGATTTCTATCAGCTTCTCGTCGATCAGTTCGATGTGCTGTACGCGGAGTCTGCCGAGTCCGCGCGGGTCATGTGTGTGGCCCTCCATCCGTTCGTCGTTGGACTGCCATTTCGCCACAAGTATCTGGACAAAGCGCTCGAATACATCGCTTCACACGACGACGTGTGGTTGGCCACCAGTGACGAGATCGCCGACTGGTATATTGAAAACTACTACGAGGCGGCGGCGCGCCCGCAGGTGCCGCAGGCGGTCCCCGGCTAACGCTACGGCACGCCGACGCCGAGGAGTAGACCGTCGCGTTTGATGGCTGGGCTCGTCACGGTAAACAGCACTACTCCGTCGGCTGGTGACGTGACTTCGGCCAGTGGATTACCAACCAGGTCGATCATCCGACCCAGCGATTGTCCAGTCTGAACCGGATCGTTGACGCGGACGGCACATTCGAAAATACCCTCGTGTGTTGAGCGGAGCCATTCGAACCGATTGAGCACGGTAGGCGGTGTGACAGCGAGCGGTGGAGCATCGACGAGTAAACCGAGCGTACGCCAGATATTGCGCACGCCGTCGGTGTGGCGGGTGATCGCGTCTTCCTCGACGAGCCCGCAGCGGCCGGACTCGGCGATGAATGCCGGAACGCCACGTTCAGCGGCAGCCGCGTACAACATCCCTGGTCGCTCGCCGCTGGGCACCGCGCATGTCGCCCAGCGGACACCGTAGCTATCGACCATCTGTCGTGTCCTGGCATCGACCTGTGTGTTGCCAGTCTGGCTGAAGATGACGAATGGCTGCAGGTCTTCGATCATGTCGCCGGCGTGGAGGTCCATCGTGTAATCGGCATGCACGATGATGTCATTCAGCAGATGATGGGCGAAGCGCTCACTCCACGTCCCATCAGGTCGGCCTGGAAAAATGCGGTTCAAGTTCTCGCCATCGACGGGGTTGATGTAGATGGAGCGTTCGTAGAAGCCTGGTCGATTCAGGACGGGGATGATGATGATGGTGCCCCGCAGGGTCTCGGGCCGCAGGCCGCGGCCGAGGCGGATGGCGGCCAGGATGCCGGTGTATTCCGCGGCGTGAATGCCGGCGGTCAAAATGAAAGTAGGGCCGGCTTCAGCGCCGCTCACGGCGAAGTACGGCCACTGGTATTTTCCGAGATTGATCTCCGGATCGTCGAAGGTGAAAAGACCGCTGGCTTGGCCGCCACGGTCGGGAAGCGGAATCGGTCCGATGGAGCTACCCATTGGTGTCAGATTCTATCCGCGCGAGGGCTGACTGGGGGCCGAGGAGTTCGGCCGAAAAGCGCAATGCGACGACCGAACAGCGGCCGAACTCCGTTTGACTGACTGGCCTAGAGGGGCGGCAGGCGCTATGTTCGACACTATTCGGCCGCCCCTCTAGGCAGAGGCGGTCGCCAACTGAATGAGGTTGTCGCTGCTGAACGGGCGCTGGCCGTCTTCGACCTGGTGGATCATGGCGATCATCTGTTGCAGGAGCGGTACCTCAATGCCCAGCGACGCGGCGTCGTGAACGATCGGCAGGAAGTGCGCATCGACTTCGGTGCGTCGTTTGCGGACCGCCATATCACGCCACACACCACTGTGGGTCTTTTCGTCCTTGTGCCGAATCGCGATCAGCCGATCGAGTGATTCATTTCTGACGGTCGCATCCGATCCGCCGATCGCCGCCGGCTCGAAGCCGTCGAAGCCAAATGGCTCGATGCCTTTCGCGCCCGCCACGCGCAATACTTCGCGAGCCAGGTCGGTGATGACACTGCGATGCTGGTCAATCGCGTCGGCCATGGAGTCGTTCGTCAAAGCGGTGGCGAACAGCATCGCGCCGTAGGCTTGCTTGCCCCACAAGAAGCCCCAGATGTTGTCGGTCATCTGGACGTTGCCCCAATGACCAAGTCCGCGTTGTAGCTCTTGCAGGCGCGGCGTGATCGCGCCATCGAGCTCGCCGATGTAGAAGGCTCCGCGCCCGCCGAAATGAATCAACCCGGGCTCGATGTAGTCGGCCGAAAAGTTGACGAAGGCGCCGATGGTGCGCTGTTCGCCAATCAGGCGGGCGATGGTCAATTCGTTGAGTCCGTTTTGCAGTGACACGACGCAGCCGTCAGCAGGGAGGCGGTCGACGAACGAGCGGACGGCATCTTCGGTGGCGGGCGCTTTACAAGCCAGCAGGACGGTTTCGAGCTGGTCCGGTAGCGCGTCTGGCGTGGTTGCTGCGACGGACACCGTAAACGTCTCGTCAAAACCTCTCACTGTGAGGCCGCGCTCCTGCATGGCGCGAACATGATCGATATCACGGTCGACGAACAGGACGGATTCGCCGCCGCGGACCATATGGGCGCCGACCGTGCCGCCGATCGCACCCGCGCCAAACACTGTGTACTGCATCAGCCCTAGCTCATGGTGCGCTTGAAGAAATCAAGCGCGTTCTGGCCGGCGATCTTGCGGACCGCGGCGTCGTCGTAGCCGCGGGCGATCAACCCGCGGATGATGTTGGACCCATCGGCTGGTGATTCCAGACCGTCGAGATAGGCTGCCGGCAAGCTGTCGGGGGCATTACGGCCGAGCAGCACGCGGTGGAAACCGACATGATCGCCGATTTGCGTATCGGTGCCGATGCCAACGTGGTCGATACCGACCAGCTTGACGAAATAGTCATAGTGGTCCAGGACGCAATTGATGTCCTGGTGGGGATCGTCGCTGAGTGAGTTGGGGACAGCTGTCACGCACAACAACCCTCCCTTTGCGGCGCACGCGCGAAGCTCTTCGTCACTGCGCGAGCGGCGCGATGGTCGCACTGTCGCCGCCGCGTTGTGGCTGAACACGACGGGGACTTGCGACAGCTCGATCGTCTCGAGCGCCGTCTTCGAACCGGCGTGCGACAGGTCGATCGCCATACCAATGTGGTTCATTCGCTGGACGACCTCGATGCCGAAATCGCTCAGGCCGCAGTCGGTGCGCTCGTACTGGCCGTCACCGATTGGACTCTTGCGCGTATACGTCAGCCCTGCCAGCCGTACGCCGATGCCATACAGCACGTCGACGTGGTGTAGTTCCTGGCCAATGGAGAGATGTTCCACGGTCGGCAAGAAGCCGACTTTGTGTGCTTGCTGGGCGTCCAGGATGTCCTGGCTCCGGGTGATTTTGACGACGTGGTCAGCCTCTTTGTGAACGTCCGCCAGCATCATGCCGATTTCATCGACCAGGTCGCCGAACCGACTGAACGACGCATCGGCTTCTTTGCCCAGGCACGACAGCAAGTTGGCAGTCGCAACGGTCGTCCAGCCGCCAGCGCGAACGGCCTCGAAGCCCCAGGCATAGGCGTTGCCGCGAAAGTAGTCCGGCATCTCCTGCGCATCGGCCGCCAGGACCATCGGATGTTGATGGACATCGATCAGCAGCAGGTCATCCATCAACCGCTGGTAACGCAGCTCCTGGGCGCTGTCCAGGACGACGCGCATTGACGGTACACGGTTCGTCTGCGCTGCGAGCGAGAATTGAGGAGTGGGCATCGCTCAGGTGCTACTGATCGGCAAGTGAAAGCGGCCGGCCGACGACCCGCCGTCGACTGAGAGTACCGAGCCGGTGATGAATTCGGACTCCGGCGAGCAAAGAAACTCGACGGCATGTGCGATCTCGTCGGGTCTGCCGAAGCGGCCCCACGGTATGTCGTGCTTGATCTTGTCGCGGTAGGGAATCGAGACACCTGGCCGCAGACCGACCTCGATGAAGCCCGGCGATACCACATTCACGTTGATGTGGTGCTCCGCCAGCTCGAGCGCTAGCGTCTGGGCCAGCATGACCAGCCCCGCTTTGGAGGCACAGTAGTGGGCCGCACCGCGGCGGGCCGATCGATACGCGCCACTGGCGATCAGACACAAGTGTCCGCCGCGACCCTGGCGCAACATCTGTCGCGCTGCCGCGCGGGTGAACAGGAACGCGCCCTTGAGGTTGGTATCCAGAACGTTGTCCCATTCGGCTTCTTCCATGTCGACGACCGGCGTGTTGGGATACACCGCCGCGTTGTTGACGGCGACGTCGAGACCGCCGTGGGCTTCGACGGCGCGCGCAACCGCGGCATCGATGTCAGCCGCCTGGCGGACGTCTGCCTGAAGCGCTAACACACTGCCGCCGCTGCCGCGTAGTTCGGCGACAGTTCGATCCAGTTTGTCGCCATCATAGTCCAGTAAGGCGACTTTATCGCCACGTTGAATGAAGCAGGTGGCGATACCGCGGCCGATGCCGTCGGCGGCGCCAGTGACGAGCACGCTGCGAGCCATGACGGGCATGGTAGCTGCCTGGGCAGACCGGCTAAGACGAGTGCGAGGTTAGCCGACTTGGTATGGTTCGCGAGATGGCGACGATCCAGGATGTCGAACGCGTCGTAGCCGACCTGCCGGAGGTTACCGAGGGCGAACGCTTTCGCAACCGCACGTGGTTTATCGATGGCAAGGGCTTTGCGTGGGAGCGGCCGTTTAGCAAAGCGGACCTCAAGCGATTCGGGTCAGCAACGCCGCCGGATGGACCGATCGTCGCGGTTCGCGTTGCGGATCTCGCTGAGAAGGAAGCTGTCCTCGCGACGTCTTCACCAGCGGTGTTTACGATTCCGCACTTCGACGGATTCGCGGCGGTGCTTATCCAGCTGAATGTTGTCGAACTGAAGGAGCTGCGGGACGCGATCGTCGACGCCTGGTTGGCGTGCGCCCCGCAACGCTTTGCGGACGCCTACCTACGGCAGCCCTGACCCCGATAGGCAGGGCTCGTCATCGCGCGGGTCCTACGTACGCATCGTGATTGGCCAGGGTCTCGCGTAACCAACCGACGGGCACCTGACGGGGTGAGACGCCCTCCTGGATAGCCAGGGCGGCAGCGGTGCCGGCGGCTTCACCCATCGCAAACGACGGCGGCATCACCCGTATCGCACCGAGGGCTTCATGCGTCGCCGAGACGCAGCGGCCCGCGACGAGCAGCTGCTCGATACCGAGGGGTACCAGGCTGCGGAAGGGGATCTGGTACGCGTTGGCGGTCTCACCCTGATTCGAGACACCACCGCCAGCGCCTTTTGGATCGTGGATATCCATCGGGTAGGCGCATTAGGCGATGGTGTGGGGAAAATCGCGACCGCTCATCAGGTCCTCCTGCGTCAGCGTGTACTCGCCGACGATGCGGCGGGTCTCACGGACGCCGACCTGCGCGGCCGTGTCGATCAACGTGCAATGGGTAAAGCCCGGCACGTAGGACCGCAGAAACCCGAGAATGAGAAACACCTGGCGGCGACCTTCCACCTCCGCCCTGGTCAGGTCTTCGACCTTGGTGCCATCAGCGCCGAGGATGCGGCTGGCGTTGACGCGCCAGACGCCTTCCTGCGGGCTCTCATACAAGCTCAGACGTTCACGCGGCGGGGCGTAGTCGCCGGCCGCCTGTGCGGCGCGTATGCAGCTGCTGAATGCCATGCGCTGATCGATCTCGTCCGGATGCTCACGGAAGTACTCATCCACCGCCGCGCGCTCGACGTTGCCTACCCGAAAGAACATCGTCATCGGCTGGGTCAAACCATCGCCGTCGCGGCCCTGGTGAAATGCCACTCCCGCTCGGGCGGCGACATCGGCGTCCGCGGAACAATCGATGGTGGTGGTCGCTCGAATAGCTTGCAGCCCAGCCTTGTTGTGGAGAATGGCGCCGACGACTGCGCCGTCTTGCACGATCGGATCGAGGAAGGAAGTGTGCAGCAGCAGCTCCACGCCGGACTCCAGGCAGAGTTCGGCGCTGCACAGTTTCATCGCTTCCGGATCGAACGGCGTCACGCCGACATGTCCCGGTTTCATATACGCCGATTGGGCCACGCCGGCAGGCACCTGTGAGGGATGCACGGCGCCGCCTATCGCTTCCATACGCCTGACCAGCTGGTCGAAGACACCGCGCACGAGCTGCGTCTGGCCATCCGCGCTGAATGAGGTCATGAATGGACCGACCAGACTGGCCGTGGCGTTGCCGCCGAGAAAGCCATAGCGTTCTACCAGGATCACGCGTGCGCCCGTTTTGGCCGCGCCAACGGCGGCGCCAATACCGGCCGGGCCACCGCCGATGACCAGGACATCGCACGTGCGTACGACCGGTGCGTTCTGACAGTACTGGATGTTTTCGGGCATACGCCTCCGTGAATCAGGCTTGGATGGATGTGCGAGGGTCGAGGTAGTCGCGCAGCTGGTCGCCGAGATTGCCGACGGCAATCACGACCAGGCTCAAAGCTGCGCCTGGCAGTGTCGAAATCCACCAGGCGGTGTTGATGTAGGCGCGGCCGTTGGCGACGATGAGCCCCCACGACGGCTGGTCGGGCGGTGTGCCCAATCCGAGAAAACTGAGCGACGCTTCAGCCACGATAACCAGGCCAACCTCGACTGTGGCGATGACGATCAGTGCGGCCAGCGTGGCGGGCATGACGTGGTGCCACAACAACCGCAGGTGATTGCAGCCCAGCGCCCGAGCGGCCAGGACATACTCGCGCTCGCGGGTGGTCAGGGTCGCGGCGCGAGCAACGCGGCCGAACGTGACCCAGCGCGTCAACGACAGGGTGATGATGACGTTGGTGACGCTGGGACCGAGCACCGCGGCGATCAGAATCGCCAGCAGAATGGTCGGAAAGCCGAGCTGAATGTCCGCCAGACGCATGACGATGGCATCGAGTGCGCCGCCGTAGAAGCCGGCGAGGACGCCAGCCGCCAAGCCAATCAAGCCCGCGGCCGTAACGGTGGCTAAACCAACCAGGAGAGATATGCGGGCGCCCTGCAGGATCTGAGGCAGCAAATCGCGGCCGACCTGGTCGGTGCCGAAGATGGTCAGCGTGCCGTTGTCCAGCGTCGAGAATGGTGGCTTCAGGCGATCGGCAATATGGGTGGTGATCGGGTCGTAGGTGACGACGAGCGGACCGACGATGGCGACCAGAATGAACAGGCACGCCGCGCCACCCGCGATGAGCAGACCTCTTAGCCGCCGCCGGCGGCGTGTCGGTGGTGTCTGGACGCTCACGCCAGACGGATCCTCGGGTCCAGATAGCCGTAGCTGAGGTCCACCAGGAAATTGATACAGATGAAACCGCCGGTGATCACGATAATGGCCGCCTGTACGAGTGGGTAATCGCGATTGCCGATCGCATCTACCAGCAAGCGGCCGATACCGGGCCAGCCGAACACCGTCTCGACGATGACGGTGCCGCCCAGCAGGTGACCTAGCTGGAGTCCGACGACCGTAATGACTGGGATGAGCATGTTCGGCAGAGCGTGACGGGCGAGCACTGCCACGCGGGTCAGGCCTTTGGCGCGGGCGGTGCGCACGTAGTCTTCGGCAAGCACTTCGAGCATGCCGCTGCGTACCAGGCGAGTCAGCACGCCGATCAGCGAAAGGGCTAACGTTACTGAAGGTAGGACGAAGCTCTGCCACGAGCCGGAGCCGGCGCTGGGCAACAGGCGCAGCTCGCGTGCAAACAGCAAAATCAGCATGATGCCCAGCCAGAAATTGGGCACCGCCTGGCCGAGCAGCGACACTGTGGAGACGACGCTGTCCACCGCGCCGCCGCGATGCAGGGCGCCGAAAATGCCGAGCGGGAAGCTCAGCAGCAGGGCGATGACCATGGCCGTGAGCGCCAGCTCGACGGTGGCTGGCAGCCGCTCGCCAATGACCTGTGCGGCCGGCTGGCTGAGGCGCAATGAGGTACCGAAGTCCAGTACCGCTACCTGACCGAGGAACCTGGCGTACTGAACTGGCAGCGGCTCGTTGAGCTGCAGCCGGGCGCGCAGAGCCGCGAGCTGGTCAGGCGTCGCGTCCGAGCCAAGCATGAGCAAGGCCGGATCGCCAGGAACGACCCGGATTGCCACGAATACGATAGTCGCTGCGCCCCACAGGACGAATAGGGAGTACAGCAGCCGCCGCAGGATATACGCCGGCATCGGGGCTCAGTGGACTGCGCCGCGGCGCGTCACGCGGTGATGGTGATTTTGTTGAACGTCGGCGTCTGGGTTGGATCGGGCGTGAAGCCCTGGACGTTGGTGCGGCGGATGTAGTTCTCGGCGATGTCGAACGGGAAAATGCCGACCGCGTCATCCCAGATGATCTTGTTGGCCTGCGCGTACAGGTCCTGACGCTGTTTTTGATCGAGCGTCGCGGCGGCATCGTTGAGGACTTTATCGAGCTCCGGATTGGCATAGCCAGTCCGGTTCGCCGCCGAGGTATACAGCCGGCGCAGCGCGAAGTCCGCATCGCCTGTAATGACGGAGTTGGTCTGAAAATCCATGTCCCAGTTCAGCGCCAACAAATCTTTGAGCCACTGGGCACGTTCTTCTTCGACGCTTTTGACTTTGACGCCAATGGCGTTCCAGGCCGAGATCATGGCCTGCGCGAGCTCGCGATCCTGGGGTCCGGCATTGCCCGGACTCCAGAGCAAGCCGGTCTCAAAGCCGTTCGGCTTACCGGCTTCGGCCAGTAGCTGTTTGGCCTTTGCCGGGTCGTAGGCATACGGCGTCTGGGCGGCGAAGCCGAAAACGGTCGGCGGAATCGGCGCCTGGCTGCGAGTGCCGACGCCTTGCAACAGACCTTTGACCATGCCGTCCAGGTCGAGGGCATGCCACATGGCCTGGCGCACGCGCTTGTCGGTGAATGGCTCGCGTTTGGCGCCGAACCAGATGAAGAAATTGGCGAAGGCCGGCACCGTGTCAAAAGCCAACTTGTTGTCGGTCCGTAAGGGCGGCAGTTGATCCGGAGGAAGGCCCCAGGTGAAGTTGATCTCGCCCGTTTGCAGTGCTGTGACACGCGCCGCAATTTCTGGAATGTCCTTGAACGTGAGCGAGGCGACACCAGGTGCGCCAGCCCAGTGGTTTGGATTGGCATCCAGGACCATCTGCGCGTCGGGCGTCCAGCTCGTGAGACGGAATGGCCCGCTGCCGATCGGCCTGGTGAAGAATCCATCCTGGTCGATCTTGCCAGCCGGTCCGACCAACAGCAGACTGGCGCTGGTCAGCACCGTGCCCACTGGTGTTTTGGTCTTCAGGATCAGGGTGCCGTTATCGGGCGTGTCGATGGTGGCAACGTCGGCCCACAGTGGGGCGAGCGGGCCCTTCTGTGCGACGATGCGCTCCAGCGATGCTTTCACATCGGCAGAGGTGACCGGAGTGCCGTCGTGGAACTGGACATTTGGCCGCAGGGTGAATTCCCACGTCGTCGGATCCGGCGTCTTCCAGGACGTGGCCAGGCCAGGTTTGATCTCGCCACTGGTGGCGTCGCGAACGGTCAACGAGTCGAAGATCTGGCGCGCGGCAGTGAGTGTGCCGCGGTCGGCGCCGAACGAGCCATGCGGGTCGGGTGTGACGAGCTTGCCTGGCAAAGAGACGATCAGCGAGCCAGCCGGAGCCGAGGGCTTGGCTGCGCTCGTCGGTGCAGTCGTGGCGGCGGCTGTCGTGGCGGCGGCTGTCGGCGCGGCAGCCGGGGAAGCCGACTGGCAGGCAGCCAGCAGCAGTACGGCGCCACCGGCGAGCGCGCCGCGCAAGAAGACGCGCCGCCGCAGCGTGGCGGCTAGCGGGGTCATTGGAGTGTCGGTCACCAGGAATAAACCTCCCCTGTTACGTGCAGCATGTTCGGCACGATGCAGGCATCGGCCATCAGACGGTCTTCGTGAATGGCGCTCAATTCAGGATGGCTCCTTGCTTGCGCAGCTCCGCTTGCAGCTCGCGGACTTCGATCTGGCGTGGCGAGATGGCACGTTCGACGGCGAGCGCCGCGGCGGTACCGGCTGCCTGGCCCATCGCAAAACAGGGTGGCATGACGCGGACAGCGCCAGCCGCCTCGTGGGTGGCGGACAGGCAGCGGCCAGCGACCAGCAGGTCGTCGATGTCGAGCGGCACCAGCGAGCGGTACGGGATCTCGTACACGTCGGCGGTGTGCAGGCCACTATCGAGGGCCGATTGCACGCCACCACCTGCGCCATCAACAGGATGAATATCGACGGGATAGCCGCCGAGCGCGATCACGTCTTCGAAATGGCGACCACTGGCGAGATCGTCCTGCGTCAGCACGTACTCGCCGACGATGCGCCGGGTCTCACGGACGCCGATCTGCGTGGCAGTCTCTCTCAATTGGACGCGCTCGAACCCGGGCAGCTCGCGGCGCATGAAGTCCAACAGCGCAAACACCTGCTTTCGACCTTCGATCTCGGCGCGCGTCAAATCATCCGGATTCGTACCATCCATACCGAGTACACGCGTCGTATTCACCCGCCACACGCCCGCATCCGGCGTCCGATAGATGCCGATCTTGTCACGTGGAATGGTAAATTCGCCGCGCAAACGGGCGGCTTCGACTTGCTGATGGAAGAGCTTGCCCTCATCCTCGGGATGCTCCCGCATGTAGGCTTCGACCTGTTCGTCATCGATGTTGCCGATGATGAAAAACATGGTCATCGGCTGCATCTTGCCGTCGCTGGCACGGCCTTTGGTCGTCGGCGCGCCGGCGCGGAACGCGACATCCGCATCCGCCGAACAGTCGATCACGATAGTCGAGCGC
>DASYKL010000238.1:0-4005 GCA_035995405.1 Chloroflexota bacterium | reverse complement strand
AATGGGCTCGACGCGGTGCAGGTAGTACGCCAGCACTTCGCGCACGGCGTCGCGGGCTGTCCGCGGGTCTCGGTCAACACTGACCAGGACGTTACTCGCAAGATCGAGCGCAACAGGCGAGCGACCCGCTGCCAGCGCGCCGCGCTCGATCTGCGCCCAAGCCCAGCGCACGTACCCGGGGCTAACCAGCGCCCCCAACTGAACGCCGTCAGCCCACGCCCCCGACGCCTCCAGCATTCGACCATTGACCGCACCCACGTACACGGGCACGGCCGGCCGCGTGGTTGCAAAGTCGAGGCGCGCGTCCGCGCGGACGGCGAAGATCTCGCCAGCCACGCCGTGCTCGCCGCGCAGCATCGTCCGCACCACGCGGATCGCTTCAACCATCGCCGTCAATGGCCGCGCCGTCCGCGCATCAGCCTCACCGAGCGCCCGCAATGTCCACAACGCCGCCCCCACGCCCAGCATGAGCCGCCCGCCGCTGGCTTCGTCCAGCGCCGCCGCCTCCATCGCGATCACTGACGGATGACGCCAGAACGGGTTGACAATCCCGATCCCAATTTTGATCCGCTCGGTCGCCCCGGCCACAGTCGCCGCCACGGTGAAGACGCCCCGACCATGGCTGCTTTCGGGTAACCAGACCTCGGCGTAGCCGAGGCGCTCAGCGTCTTGCGCCAGGCCCAGCGTGTCGCGGATGGGCGCCTCGTTGGACAACGACAGTCCCAGACGCCGCGGTGCACCCGACAGGCTCAGCGCAGCACCTCGCGCGCCCAGGCCACGCGCTCCGACACTTCGTCGATCGAGAATGCCGGCAGGGCTAGCGACGTCGCACCTAACGAGCGCGCGATCTGACGCACGCTGGCCGACGCGGGGTCCTGCACGATCAGATCATCGAGGGCTGCCGCCGGGACCAGGTCCCGCGCGGCCGCCGCACCGCCACCTACCAGTAGCTGGCGCAAGCGGCCGATCGTTTCGGCATCGACGCCCCAGCTGGCCTGGACCTGCGGCCGGCTGTTCAACACGCTGTACGCGGCGATCGTGCGCACTCGTTCGCGACTCTCGCCACCGTGGTCTACGAGCGGCGCCCAGACGAGCTCCGGCTGCCGACCGCCAGCGTCAGCGGCTCCGCGAGCGATCAGGTCCGCGCTGCGTTGGAGATCACTGCGCGGCACCGCCCACAGCAGTGCCCGATCGCCTGCTGCGCCCGCCGCTCTGAGGATGCCGTTGCCGCGTCCAGCGATGAGAATGGGCAACGGCCGCAACGGCACTTCGAGCCCGCGGCCGCTGGCCGGATCGAGTGGCTGCCCGTGCGCCACGTCGCGCAGAAGTGTTGCGAGTGCCGCCACCCGCGCCGGCGCATCTCGGCGTGAGACGCCCGCCGCACCCGACACCTCCGAACCCCCGGCGCCGATGCCGATGAACACCCGCTCGCCAGCCAGCTCCTGCAGACTGGCCAGGGCGGCCGCGGTGTGGAAGGGATGTCGCAGGTATGGGTTGGTGACCATCGGGCCGATCTCGATCTGTTCGGTCACTCGGGCTGCTTCAGCGAGCAGCAACCACGTGTCGCGCCACCAGAAGGCGTCAGGTAAGCCGAGCCAGTCGGCACCGGCCGCCTCGGCTGCCCGCGCGAGGGCCCGCACCTGATCGAACGTTACATTGGGCAGGTGCGAAATAATGCCTACTGGCATGCCGCTCCTTTAGGTTTGTGTTCCAACTGTTCTCTGGCTGCGTCGAGCTCTTTGGCAGCGATCGACAGCGCTAGGGCTACGGGCTGCAGCCGCGCCATCGGGTCAGTACCAAGCAGGGTGATGCCAACGCTGGTGGGATTGATCGGTTTCAGCCGCGCGGCCAGTTCGCGCCCGACGGCCGCCGGCGTTGTACCGAACACAACCAGCTCATCCAGACGCTGGTCGTTGACCACCTGGCGGGCCGGGCCGTCATCGCCGCGGGTGATTGCCTCGGCGGCCTCTGCCGCCTCGGCACGCTCGACACCCAGCGCCGCACGGGTTGCCTCTGGGGCGTCAAGCAGGGCGTAGATCAAGCGCGGACGCAGCACCTCGAGGCTGGCTCGGTCGAAGACGACGTTCATGTAGGCGGCTACGTGCAGGTCAGGCCGCTTTTCACGCGCCCACTCCGCGGTCGGCTTGAGGCGGAGCCTCGGGATTCCACCGAGAAACACACCATCGGCCAGTTCACCGGCCAGACGATTGAACGCTTCGCCACGGGCGCCGATATACACGGGCAGGTCTGCGCCACGGACAGCATGCGGTGCTGGGGAATAGCCCTCCGTCGGTTTGCCCTGGCTAACTGCGCGAATGATGCGCAAGGCTCGCCGGGTTGCCGCGAGTGGCTGGCGGCGCTCGACCTGGGCTGGCTTGAGGGCCAGGTCGCCGCCTGGACCGAGCCCCAGGATCATTCTTCGTTCTGACAACTCATGGACCGTGAGCGCCGCGGCGGCGGTACTCGAGGGGTGTCTGAGGTACGGGTTGGTGACGGCCACCCCGAGCCCGATAGTGCGCGTCTGGACCGCCGCCGCGGCGAGCAACGCAAACGGGTCTCGAGCAGGCCCCTCATCACCCAGCCAAACCTCGTCCAACCCCAGTGCTTCAGAAGCCACGATCGTCTCTACGATCGTCCGCCCATCCGCGTCGGGGAAGAACCACACCCCCCGTCGTACGCTCACGTTACGGTGTGTCCATGGTGGACCGCTCGCCAGGGGTCAGAGCTTGATGGACTTATCCAAAAACTCGTTGGTCACCAGGTCCGACGGCTGCAAATTGGCTTTCGGTGCTTTGCCGCGGGCCGCAAAGACGGGGCCGTAGTCGGCAATCAGGGCCGCCACTCGGGCGTTGTCGTACGAGCCGAGAACTCCGTCGGTGCCGTTGCTGACGATCCCCAGGCTGACCATCTTCTGCACCGCGTCCGCCGCACCCGCGGCGCTGATTTGCGTCCCGCCTTTGATCTTTGATGTGAAGTCAGTGATCATCGCGTTGACCGGGGCGGGGTTCTTGATGTAGTCCATCGAAGCCTGCTGCAGCAACGGCACCAGCTTCTGCAAACACGCCCGATTTGGTTCGAGCTTGTCCGCCCGAATCGCCATCGTGTCCTGATAAATCGGCACCTCTTTATCGAGCAGCAAGAACTTGACCGGTTTCTTCCAACCGTTCACCTCGTTCTCATAGATGTACGGCTCGCTCGTCACAAACCCTTGCTGCACCAGGTTGCCGTCCGCCGCAACAAAGCGTGACGGGTCACCCGTATAGGACGTATCGACCTGGCTCTTGTTCAGCAGGCCTTTGCCAATCAACACGTCCAGATACGCCGCCCCTTCAAACGCCAGCACGGGCGATCCGTTCTGTCCGATCTCGGCCACGCTCTTGAAGTCCCAGGCCGGGTTGCCCCACATGAAGATCTGCGGGTTCTTGGCGTACCAGGCGAAGACCGCCTTCGTCGGCTGAGCAGCCGAGGAGCCGATTTGTTCGTCCGTCCCGACCATGCCCAGCAGGATGCTGTCGTCCTGGTACTCCTGAGCCGTCACCGTCTGGAAGCCGATCGCTGGTCCGCCGGCGCGTACTTCAGCAGTGACGCCCGTGTTGCCCAGCGGCCCCGAGTACGAGTTTTTGTTCGTATCAATCGTCCCGTTAGGCCCGATCAACTGGAAGAAAGCGCCATGGTCGGGTTCTGGCCACCAGTTCATTTGCAGCACCACGTTGTCAGGACAGATGCCCTTCAGCGACACAGGCGCAGCCGCGGCAGCCGCGGGTGCCGCACTCGGGGACGGTACAACCGATGCGGCGGCCGCCGCGGACGGTGACGCAGCTGGCTTGGCTGCGACAGACGGCGAAGCCGCGGGCGACGCAGCGATCGCCGGTGAGGCAGCCGCGCCTGTCGTTGGCTTCGGCGCACTTGCCGCCGGCGAGGCACTGCCAGTCGTTGGCGCGGTTGTCGCTGGTGCGGCGGTCGAACAGCCGGCCAGAACCGCGGCGGCCATGAATGGCAGCGTCG
>DASYKL010000237.1:0-3146 GCA_035995405.1 Chloroflexota bacterium | reverse complement strand
GTCGTCTTTCGGTTGCGCAGCTTCCGCCACAAGGGCTGGCTGATCCTCGGCGCGACGATGGGCTACGCGCTTGCGGCAGCTGTGCTGGCCCTCGTGCCAGTGTTCGCCGTGGCACTGGTCGCGACAGCCTGTTTAGGCCTGTTCGATGCCATCGCCACGACGCTCAGACACGCGGTCGTGCAGCTCGACACACCGGACCGCCTGCGGGGGCGGGTAACGGCGGCCTACCAGATGGTGTCGCGGGGTGGGCCGTCCTTGGGCCAGGCGCAGATGGGGGCACTTGCAGGCGGCCTTGGCGCGCCAGTCGCGTTGACTGTCGGCGCCGCCGTGACGTTCGGCTACGCTGCCTGGCTGGCGGTGAGCGGCCATACCGTCAAGGACTACGAACGATAGGCGACAAAAGAGGCGGCCCTCTTCTTTAGAGGACCGCCCCTGGTATCACACGCCGCGGCTGCGCGAGCCGCAACCGCGCTGAGAGCTACTCGATCGCCGTGGTGACCTCGGCTTCGTCTTCCTCCAACAACTCGTCGTCGTCGTCATCCTCGAGATCTTCGAGGCGAGTCGGACCGGCGGGTACGCCGACACCGACCAGGCCTTCGCCCAGCGGGCCGCCGATGGTCACGGGCTGACCATCTTCGAGGATCAAGCCAGCGGTCAGCGGACCAGCTTCCAGCATGAGCTGTTGCTGAGCTGCCAGACGCTCGCGGCGGGCCTGATTGCGGGCCGCGAGGCCCGTGCCTGCTGGGATGAGCTTGCCGATGATGACGTTTTCCTTGAGGCCGAGCAGTTTGTCGACCTTGCCCGAGATGGCCGCCTCGGTGAGCACTTTGGTCGTTTCCTGGAAGGACGCTGCCGCCAGGAACGACTCGGTGTTCAACGAGGCTTTGGTTACGCCGAGCAGGACCGGCAAGGCCGTCGAAGGCTCGCCGCCTTCGGCCAGCACCTGGCGGTTCTTGTCTTCGAAGTCGAACCGATCGACCAGCTCGCCAGGCAGCATCTCCGTGTCACCTGTTTGATCGACGCGCAGCTTGCGCAACATCTGGCGGGCGATGACTTCGATGTGCTTGTCGTTGATGCTCACACCCTGTGACCGGTAGACCTCCTGGACCTCGTCGATGAGGTAGCGCTGAACCGCGTCGCGGCCCTGGATGCGCAACACTTCTTCGGGGTCTTTCGAGCCTTCCGTCAACAGGTCGCCAGCTTGTACGGGCTGACCATCTTCGACCTTGGAACGGGCCGAAGCGGGCACGGTGTACTCGCGTTCTTCGCGTTCCTCGGACGTGATCGTGATTTTGCCCTTGGACACATCGGCCGACCCGGTCAGACGGGCGACGATAGGCGCATCAGTTTCGTTGTCCGTGGCCGCGACGGGCTGATTGATCTCGACCCACGCGCCATGCTCGACCGTGGCGCGATAGCCCTTCGGCAGATCATGCTCGTCTCGATACGTCTGCCGCGAGACAACCTTGATCAAGCGCGAGTCTTCGGTGCGCTGCAGCTCGACCACGCCGTCCAGCTCGGCCAGGATGGCCTTGCCTTTCGGAACGCGGGCTTCGAACAGCTCTTCAACGCGCGGCAGACCCGACGTGATGTCGGTACCCGCGACACCACCTGTATGGAAGGTACGCATGGTCAACTGCGTGCCAGGCTCGCCAATGGACTGAGCCGCCACGATGCCGACAGCGTCGCCAATCATGACCAGCCGTCTGGTGCCCATGTGCCAGCCGTAGCACATCTGGCAGATGCCGTGGCGTGCTTCGCACGTCAGCGGCGATCGCAGATACAGCTGCGGCACTTCTCGAGCCGCTGCAATCTGGTCGCGGACGACCTCGTCGACGATCGTGTTGCGCTCGGCGACGACTTCGCCGGTCGCTTCGTCGATCACGTCACGAGCGAGGACGCGGCCTGGCAGCTGGGCCAACCGCAAGTCACGGCGGGCGGGCTCGACCAGGTCGTTGATCCAGATGCCGAGGTCGGTTTCACAGTCGCCTTCGTAGACGATCACGTTCTGCGAAACGTCGATGAGGCGACGGGTGAGGTAACCCGAGTCGGCAGTACGAATAGCCGTGTCAGCGAGGCCTTTTCGTGCACCGTGGGTGCTGAGAAAATACTCGAGCACGGTCAGACCGTCGCGGAACGACGAGCGGATGGGCAGCTCGATGATTCGACCCGAAGGGTCGGCCATCAGGCCGCGCATGCCCGACATCTGCGAAATCTGCTGGATGTTGCCTTTCGCACCAGACTGGGCCATCATCGCGACTGGTCCGAACGGGTCGAGCACGCCAGCGACTGCCTTCGTCACCTGGTCCTTACACTTGGTCCAGACCTCGATGACTTCGTTGTAGCGTTCGTCATCGGTGATCAGACCGCGGCGGTAGTCCTTCTCGATACGCTGGACTTCTTCATCAGCCAACTTCAGGATCGAGTCCTTTTCCGTTGGCATCGTGATGTCGGCGATAGCGATCGTCGTGCCCGACTGCGTCGCATAGCGGAAGCCCAGGCGCTTGATGGCGTCGAGGACCTGGGCGGTGTCTTCATTGCCATAGCGGCGGATGAGGGCCGCGACGATGCGCTTGAGACCTGCTCGATCGACGACTTCATTGAAGTACGGCAGTGGCTCCTGACCGTGGCGCAGCAGGACGGTGTTGATGGCGTCGTTGAAGATGGCCCGACCCATGGTCGTGGTCACGATCTGCGACACCTGGCCGTCCTCTTCACCTTCGCTGACAGGCACCGCGGCTGCTACGCGCAGCTTGATGCTGGCCTGCAGGTCGATGATGCCCATGTCGTAGGCGAGCTTGGCATCGTCGAAATCGGAGAAGGCTTTGTCCTGGCCTTTGACGCCCGGGCGAGCGGTGGTCAGGTAGTACACCCCCAACACCATGTCCAGCGTCGGCGCGACGATCGGATCGCCGTTCGATGGCTGGAGCAGGTTGTTGACGCTCAGCATCTGCTCACGCGCTTCCTTCTTGGCGGCTGCCGAGAGGGGCACGTGGACGGCCATCTGATCGCCGTCGAAGTCGGCGTTGAAGGCCGAGCAAACGAGCGGATGGATCTGGATAGCGCTGCCTTCGATCAAAATCGGCTCAAAGGCCTGGATACCCAGGCGGTGCAGCGTGGGGGCGCGATTCAAGAGCACCGGGTGG
>DASYKL010000236.1:0-10151 GCA_035995405.1 Chloroflexota bacterium | reverse complement strand
GCCTATCGGCTGGCTGCTGAGTGCGACCGACAACGCCCACAACGTGCTGTTCGTCGACCAGATCGGGTCGGCGATCGGCGCCTATGACTTCTTTGGCTTCCCCGCGCTGGGTCTGCTGCTGGGTTGGCTCCTGTTGGTGCGGCTCGAGCGCGCCTCGGTGTGATTCGAGGTATTCACGTTCTGGCTCTGGCCGCGATCGCTCTGGCCGCCCTATCGGTTCGTGCTACGGAGTCGTATACGACCCGCTATCAGAGCTTGCCGGTCCAGGATTGGCTCGAGTCGCGCCCACCGCTGGCCGAATCGGCGGCGCTGCCGGCCGCGACCGACCTGGTCCGTGGCTTGGCCAGGACGATGCCGCTGTTGACCATTCGGGATGATGCTCGGCCGCGATTGCCAGCGTTTGGTCCACCGGCCTACGTTCAACGGACGATGGGTGGCGTTCGCGATGCGGCGCGGATTGAGCTCGCATCGCCTGGGCAATTCGCCATCGATGCCGTGCCGGTACGCGCTCGCCTGGATGTCATCGTCTTCAACCGACGTGGGCGCGCGACAGCCTGGTCGGAGCTGATGGCGCGAGAGATGGATATCAAGGACCCCGAGTCGGGTGCTGCCCAGGCGCGCACCGCCGGGCCCGACGAACGCGACGACGTGTGGGTCATTGCGCCGCGTTCTGGCGGCGGGGTGGCAACGGTCAGCGGTCGTCGCGGCGCGGTTGGCTTCGTCCTCCAGGTGACGTATTTACGGACCTCCGATGCACCGGCTGACCTGGTCGATTTGAGCGCGCGGGCTGAAACAACGGCCCGCCAGGCCGCCGCCGACTATGCCGGCTGGTTGACCCAGCAGCTACCCGCGTGAGACGACTGGTCGATCTGGCGCTCGCGGCTGGCGTGGCAGCTGGCGGCGGCGTGCTCGTGTTGCTACTCGGGTTGGGCCTCGGAGTGGTCCGCCGGCGGCGTGGGCCGCGACGCATCGTGTACCTCGGCACGGGCCGTATCGCCCAGGTCTTTCCTCGCAACGGCATGAACCTGTTCCTGGAGCGCGAATGCAGCGATTTCGGCGGGTTCTTCGAGCAATTGTGGAATGTCCACTTCCCGACCGGCGAGCCAGGCGAGAGCCGGCTCGACCTGTCGCCGCGACATCATCTCGTCGACGTTGACTTCGGTTTGCCAGGCAGTGGCGCACCCCAGCGCCTGAAGGCGACGGCTGCCGCGTGGCGTGAAGTTCGCTTTCTGCTGTGGCTATTGCCGTTCCTGGTCCGAAATCGGGCGGCGATGGTCACTGCCACCAACCCGTACCTGCAGGGTCTGAACGCGGCATTGGCGAGTCGGCTGCTCGGGCTGCCATACGCCGTTATCATCACCCGCGATTACGATTGGGATTGGGCGGTATTGCGCAAACAGGCGTTTAGCTCCGTCTACCCGACGCGACGGATCGAGCGAGCCATCGGTCGTTGGGTGCTCCGCCACGCGGACCTCGTGCTGGCCGACCGCGAGTATTACCGCCAATTCGCCGTCCGCAATGGCACACCATCAGACAAGGCCGTGGCCACGCGCGTGCTGGCTGACTCCGCGTACGCGAACGCTCAGCACTCGGCGGCCGACACGCAGGCGATCCGCGGGCGCTACGGACTGCCCGCTGGTCCGTTGCTGATGTATGTGGGCCGCCTGGACGCCGACAAATTCGCGCTGGACCTGGTTGAGTGCCTGGCTCTCGTCCAACGGGCCGTGCCAGACGTCGTCCTGGCCTGTGCTGGGGCTGGGGCGCTGACAGGTGAGCTGCGGCAGCGCGCTGCTGAGCTGGGCGTGGCCGACCACCTGAAGCTCATCGGCTCGGTTGACCTGGCTGATCTGCCCACGCTACTCGCGAACAGCGACGTCTTTGTCGCACCGCATATGGGCTACACGCTGATCGAGGCTGGCCTGACGGGTGTGCCGATCGCAACCTACGACTACGATTTTCACGCCGAGATCATTCGGGACGGCGAGACAGGCCGCCTGGTGCCGTTCCGCGACATCGCCGCATTGGCGAAAGCCGTCGTTGAGCTGCTTCAGCACCCGCCCATAGCCCGCGCGTTCGGGACACGCCTGCGACAAAAGCTGCTGCGCGACCATAGCCTGGAAGCCGTCATGCCCCTCTATCGCCGCGCCTACGGCCAGGTGCTCGACGCCAGGGTGGCGCCGTGACGGTGTCTGTAGCCGTTCGGCCGCGGGTGGCGCCGCATGCCGCGGCAAGCCTGCCGACGGTGTACCTGATCGGATTGCTTGGTTGGCTCCTGACGCGTTTGCTGGTGCTGGTTCATCAAGGCGCCTGGCCATGGATGAACGCGTTCGTCGTGGCCGCGGCGCGGGGCATCATCGTTGGTGATTGGAACGACGCCGTGCGTCCGCAGTTGCCGGCCGTGCTGGGCGTGCCGCTGGTGCTTGCGGGGGCGACCGAGCAGCAGACGGTGGCGGCCCTGTACGTTGTCGCCAGCCTGATCCAGTTTGGCGCGTTCCTGGTGCTGGTGCGGGCACTGTTTCCGGCACGGTCGGAGGCCCAAGCGCTGGCGTTGTTGGTCTTCTTGCTCGTGCCTTTCAACCACTCGATTCATCACTACCGGGATGTGCCCGTGGTTCTGGCGTCGTCAGCCGTCTTTCTTCTGGCGGCCGAGTTCGTGAGTGCGAGTCGGTCGCTCGGATCTTTTTCTCGCTCGAGCGGGAGCGCTGCAGCCGGTGCAGCGGTCGCCTCTCGCAGCGTCAGCATCACGCTCACCGTCCGGAGCGTCCTGGCGATCTTCGCGGCGATGTGGCTCGGTGTGTGGAGCCGGACCGAAGTGCTGACATTCGTCGGCGCGCTCATCGTCCTCGCCCTGTTGGTATGGCGGACGGCCGCGCTCAAGCTCGCGCTCACGTATGCCGTGGCCGCAATCGTCGTCTCGGCTACCTTGCTCCTGGTCTTTCGCCTCGAAGGGGTAGACCTGTCAGAAGCGAGCCTCTATCAGGCGCACACGTTTCTGGACAGCACCCCCGACTCCTGGCTCACCCTTGACTGCCGCGCCAATCCAACCGAGAACTGCCGCGAGGCCGATGGCCTGCTCTATTTTGGGCCGGCGGACCTGCACGCGGGCGTCCTGCCGCTGATCATCAACCATCCCGTGACCACCGTCGCCAAGACGCTGCGCAGTGCTGCCGACAACCTGTGGATTCTGTTCGGGCCGAACCTGTCGACGTTCCCCGGCGTCGTGCCATTTCTGGTTCTGGCGGTGGCGCTAGCGAGCTCGGCGCGGGCCGCACTGAAGCTCGTGCCGCTGCCCGTGTGGCTGGTGTGTATCGCCGTACTGGCCGAAACAGTCTTGCCGCCGCTGAGCTGGGCGCCGCCGCATCCGCAGTACCACCTGCAGCTGGTGTTGCCAATCGTGGCAGTCGCCGTGCCGATCCTGCTCGGGCTGGCTCGTCAGCCGCGGGGAAGGCTCGTCGCGTTGGCGTTCTTGATCGGCAACGCTGGCCTGAGCGCGGTGCGTTACACGCGTTATCCGGGCTACTGATGCGCAACACCAGCAAAGGGCTCGTCGGTCTGTTTGCCCTCGCCGCTCTGGCTCAGACGCTGGCCTACTACGTCTATCTGCGTGATGATCCGGGCAACTACAACGGCGCGGGCGCTGGCGGCGACCAGCTCGCTTATATCGAGCTGGCACAGCAAATCCTGCATGGCACGTGGCAAGGCGCCGTCCATTACATGCCTGGCCTGCCGGTGGTTATTGCCTTCGGTCAGGCGCTCACCGGCGACCCGCGGCTCGGGATCGCTTTGCTGCAGGGCCTGCTCTATGCAGGTCTCGTCATCGTCGCGGCGCGGCTGTCGGCGCGAACGTTTGCACGGGACGCGGCGCCATGGGCAGCGGCACTCGTTGGACTCAATCCCGCCTTGGGCTACTACGCCGCGCAGGCGCTGACAGAATTTCTGACGGCGGTGGTTCTGGTCGGCCTGGTCGCGGCGATCGCGCGTTGGGCCGCCGGCCCCTCGCTACGCGTGCTCGTCACCGCGGGTGTCCTCATCGGCGCGGCGGGCTATCTGCGCTCGGAGTACCTCGGCCTGGTCGTCCTCTTTGGAGCCATCGTTGTCTGGTTGCGGCGCCACGAGCCCCGTCGGGCGGTCCAGAGTGTGGTGGCACTCGTCGGCGTGACGGCGCTGGTCTTGGCGCCCTGGGTCGTGCGCTATACCGTCGCTACCGGTCGGCCAGCGCTGTACAACGAGAGCCCGTTTTCCAACTTGATGCTGATGGGCACCTGGTTTCGCGTGTTCGACGAGCAGACGTTCGCCGAGCTGCAGCGGATCGAGACGGCGCCTGGCACACGCGACGAGGCAATCGCGCGGGCTGCTACGGTTGGGCCGCGGCCCGAGCTGTCGCGGCGCTATATGGAGCAAGCCCGCGGGCCGTACGAGCGGCCGCTGCCCGAAACCCTTGGCCTGATGGGCGGCAATATTCAGCTCAACTTGCGCCAGTACCTGGTCAATCACGTGGCCCTGGCGCCGGTCCTGATCTGGGCTGGCCACACCCCCATCAGACAGGCCGATGCGCCGCACTTGCCCGCGACAGGCCGCTACACCGTGTGGGGTATCGAGCTGCTACTTCTTGTGCTGGCCTTATGGCAGGCGATTCTGGTCCTGCGCAGCCGCGACAGCAGCACGGTTGCTCTTGGCCTCAGCTTTGTGGGCCTCATCATCTTCCTGACGGCAGTGCACACGGTCATCGCCGTCGACGAACGCTTCACGACCCCAGCTTTGCCCTTGATCGGCGTCTTTGCCGGAGCAAGGCTCGCCGAACTTCTGCGAGCCAGGCAGCGTAGCGCCATCAGCTACGCCGCATGACCGTGCTAGCATCCTGCGGCCCTCCAGACATGTCGCGTGCCTAACGTTCGCAGCGCCTTCGAGTTCGGCGCCAGTCGCGTGCTCGGCCCGCTCGGTTACGAGCTGCGGGACAGAGTCCTCAGTGAGCGGCCGGAAGGCTTTGTCGGTTACCTGGCAGCCGCCAACAGCGCGGCAATGGACGTCCACGACTACGAGGAGCAGTGCCTTGGTTGGCGACTCCCTCAGCCGACACTCGACGACATCGTATTTCCCTATCTGACGGCTGAAGCGAAGGTGTGTGAGATCGGCCCTGGCACGGGCCGCTGGTCCAGACATATCGCCGATCGGGTGCTGGACGGTGAGCTTCACCTGGTGGACCCGTCGCCCTGGATGGTGCGCTTCCTGAAAGGCTATTTTGCTACTCGGCCGAACGTCCACGCCCACGTCAATGACGGTCAGTCCTTGCCGTTTCAGCAGACCGCCTGGCTGGACCTGATGTTCTCAGCCAATACCTTTGTCGAGTTGAAGCTCGGTGTCATCCACAACTACCTGCGCGATTTTGCGCATGCGCTCAAGCGTGGTGGCCATGTCGTGGTCGATTACATCGACCCCACCACGGCCGAAGGCTGGGAGCACCTGACGACGCAGCCGGCCGCGATGGCGCTGGTCTATACCTTCCATGCACCGGCTGTCATCGACCGCGTTTTCGACAGTGCGGGTTTCCGCATCGAGCGCCGCTATCAGGTCGGCAAGAGTACGTTCGTGGTGGCCCAGCGTGTCTGAGGTCACCTTTTTCATGATTGTGACGCCGCGCGACGTCGTCATCGCCGATTACGCCGTGCGGAGTTATGCCCGCCTGCGGGACGTTGATTTCACACTGCTCGTGTACTCGAATTACCTGCTGCCCGAGCAGAAGGCGTACTACTTCCGTCGTTGGTCCGTTTTCCCATTCGTCCAGATCGCCGCTAACCCACACCATGACGCGGATCTCGCAGCTATCAACGGCCGTGTCAAATCCGATTCCCTCGAAGGTCCGTTTGAATACTGCGACCCGCTCTGGGATCGCGAGCTGCGCAACATACACACCCCGTTCGTAGCAACGGTGGATGCGGATTTCGAAGTGCTGCGCCCACGCTTTGTGAAGTACATGATGCAGCGCTTGCGCGCTGAAGACGATCTGGTGGCGTTCTCCACGGATTATTCGCCGACCGATGTCGTCCACGAGCCGTACAGCGGCAACACCATCATTCTCAACGAACGCAATCACACCTGGTTCTGCATTTACAAGCACATGGCGTTCGAACGATCGCAAGTCTCGCAGGCATTTCACCGCGAGATGCTCGTCGGCGCTCCCGTGGAGCGAAATTGCTGGGATAGCTGCGCGTATTTTCAGACCTCGCTTCGTCAGCAAGGCCTGCGCTTTGACTACCTGCACGGGAGATGGCGGCGTGACTTCATCCACTACGGCGCGTTCTCCAAGAACACTACGGTGACTCGCGACAACGTGGCATTGTTCCGGCTCCTGGCCATCACCGAAAACGCGCTGCCGTGGCGCATTGCGAGTGTGGTTCGGCGGGTGCGGACAAAGGTCCTGCCGCGGCTTGAGAACAATCGGTATCAATACGTTCGTGAGGCGCCGATCCGCTGGTGAGGCACGACATCGCGATCAGCGTCGAGCACCTCGGCAAGCGCTACCGTATCGGCGAGCGTGAGCGCTATCGCGCCTTGCGCGACGTCGTGACCGATGCTTTCAAAGCGCCCCTGCGCCGGCTGCGGTCGACGGGCCGCGGAGCGTCTGTCGACAACACGATCTGGGCGCTCAAGGACGTCTCGCTGGAGGTGGGCGCCGGTGAAGTGCTGGGTGTCATCGGTCACAATGGCGCTGGCAAAAGCACGTTACTCAAGATCCTGTCGCGCATCACCGAGCCCACGGAGGGACGCGCCGTGGTGCACGGTCGGGTTGGCAGCCTGCTCGAGGTTGGCACTGGGTTTCACCCGGAATTGACCGGTCGCGAAAATATCTATCTCAACGGCGCGATTCTGGGGATGAAGCGCTCCGAAATCGCGCGCCGTTTCGACGAGATGGTTGCGTTTGCCGAAGTGGAACGATTTATCGACACGCCGGTAAAGCGCTATTCCAGTGGCATGTACCTGCGTCTCGCCTTCGCTGTGGCCGCTCACCTCGAACCCGAAATTCTGCTGGTCGACGAAGTCCTGGCGGTGGGTGATGCCGCCTTCCAGAAGAAGTGTCTCGGCCGCATGAGCGACGTTGCGCGCGAGGGACGGACCGTGCTCTTTGTCAGCCACAACCTGCCTAGCATCGAGAAGCTATGTCGCCGCGTCGTCGTCATCGATGGTGGACGGGTGACCATGCAAGGCGATCCCGTCGAGTGCATTAGCGCCTATCTCGGCGCCCGCACGGATCCCCAACCGGCGGTCGATCTCGCCAGCGTGCCGCGGCTGGATCCACGTCTGGTGCCTGTGTTGCGCAGCCTGGACCTGACCGACGGACAGGGCACCCCGGTCTCGGCGGTCGGGTGCGGTGAGCCACTCCAGTTCGAGCTGGGGTATGTTGCTCCGAGTGACATCGCCAATCCGAGTTTCGGGATCATCATTTCCAACGGCATGGGCATGCCGCTGTTCTTTCTGCAGACGCGCGCGCAGCTCGGGTTGTGGGACAGGGCGCCGCGGAGCGGGTCAATCAGTTGCCGGCTTGACCGTGTGCCGTTGGTGCCTGGCGAGTACCTGTTGACGGTGGGTTGTTTGACCGGCGAGCGCCAGCTCGATTTGTTGGAGCATGTCGCGAGCTTCACCGTCGAACCGCGTGACTTTTTTGATAGCGGCTATTTGCCGCACCAGCTCAATGGGCCGGTGCTCATTCCAGCATCATGGGATCTGCGCGGTGCGCAAGCCAACGAGCCGCAACGGGTGGCGCGATGACGGGGCTAGTGCAGCCGATTTTCGTGGTCGGTTGTCCGCGCTCCGGAACGACGCTGATCCAATGCATTCTGAGCGCCAGCTCGCGCGCGTTTTCACTCCCGGAGACACACTTTTTTTCTGGTGTCCTACCAGCCGTCGGCGCTAACGTTTCAACGCTGCTTGGACCCGAGCGCGTCGCCGCGGTCCGCCGGGCGATGGACGCCGAGGCGGAGCTCGTTTTACCGGATGCGTTCTGGGCTGATCTTCGGAGGCGTTTGCCGCTGACCGCCGGCGAGCTGTTCGTCGAGGTGGTGGAATACTTCCGACCGCTGCCCGAGGTGCGGGCGATCGAGAAGACGCCGCGTCATGTCCTGGCGCTCGAGAGCATTGCCGCGGCGTTCCCGGATGCGGTGTTCGTCAACGTCGTGCGCGACCCGATCGACGTTGCCAGCTCGCTGCTCGGTGTGCCATTCGAGTCGTCACGTTCGGTGTTGTCGTACGCCCAGCGCTGGACCGAGTCAATCCAGGCCGCCCGCGCGTTTAGCCGCGTTGCCCCGGCGCGCATCAAGACGGTGCTCTATGAGCAGCTGGTGCACGCAGCCGAGCTGCACGTCCGCGAGTTGAGTGCTTTCGTCGACTTGCCGTACGAGGCGGCGATGCTCGAAGAGTTCGGCCGCGAAGCGGCGCGGAACGTCGGCCGTGGTGAGGCCTGGAAGCGCGACGTCTCGAAGGGCGTGATCGTCGACCGGCAGGGCGTGTGGCGGACGCGCATGACGCCTGGCCAGGCGTGGCTCGTGGCTCAGGCCACACGCACCTTGCGCCGAGAGTACGGCTACCGCGATCGACCTGGCGCCAGCGTCGCCTCGATTACAGCCGCATTGGCGCGTGAGGCGCAGGTCCGATTCCGCGAAGCGCGCGCGTCGACGGGTGTTGTCGGCGCGGCGCGACACGCCGGCTCGGTGCTCAAGACCCTGTCAACCGCATGAGTCGACCGCATGTCCTGTATGTGACGCCGATGTTGGGTTACCCGGCGTTCGGCGGCCCGCGTCTGCGGACGTACAACACGCTCAAGGCGCTGGCCCGCTGCGCGGACGTCAGCCTGTTTGTCACGCAGCAGCCGGATACAGCTGACCGCGAGGCAGCGCGGCGACACCTGCTCACATTTTGCCGCGCCGTTGTGTTTCCTGAACCGCCACAGATGCCGACTGGCCCGGCGGCGGTTGCGCGTCGGCTCGTGCGGCACAGTGTGCCAGAACCGCTGCGCCGCATCCGCCGAGCCGTCTCCCTCGGCGCGATGACCATCCTGCGCGGCTGGGGGAGAGCGCCTTCTGGCCCGACTGTTGAGACGCCGCCACCCGCGCGGTCACCCGAGCAGGTTGAAGCGCTAAAAACGTGGATCGACACGCATCGGCCAGATCTGCTGTGGCTCGGCTTTGGCGGCATCTCCTATGACCTCATCCCACTGAAGCAGCACGCCGGCGTCCCCCTGGTACTGGAAACGGAATGCGTCTGGTCTCGCTTCATCCTCCGTGAGCTGCCGTTTGCCACCGACGCCGCGGGCCGCGAGCGTATCCTGGCCGAGGGTAGCGCCAAGGAAGCCGAAGAACGGGCCGGCGCATCGCTCGTCGATATGACCACGGCAGTTTCAGACATCGATGCCGACTACTTTCGCGCTCTGATCCCGGATGCCGGACGGGTCATGCTGCTGGCCAACGTCATCGACGTCGACAGTTACGTCGCCGATACGTCCCGGCCGGTCCAGCTCGAGCAGCCGGCTCTCGTCTTCGCCGGCACGCTGTCCCGCGGTACCGCCAACGTCGACGCTGCGGAGTGGCTGCTCGATGAGGTCATGTCGCTGGTCTGGCGCACTCGTCCGGATGTACACGTCTACATCGTCGGACGGAGCCCGGCGCCGGCCATCGTCGCTCGCCGTGGTCCACGCGTCCATATCACTGGCGAGGTGCCGTCGGTCGTGCCCTATATGCGCGCCGCTCGAGCCGCGCTGGTCCCGTTGCGGTGGGAGTCGGGGACCCGCTTCAAGATCCTGGAAGCATTTGCTTGCCAGACGCCGGTCATCTCGACGACGCTGGGTGCCGAGGGCCTCGACGTCGAGCACGGTCGCCATCTCTTGCTCGCCGACGAGCCAGAAGCGTTTGCGGCGGCCATCCTGTCTGTGCTCGATGATGCGTCGCGCGGCCAGCGGCTTGTGGGGCCGGCCTACGAGCTGGTCCGCCAGGACTACGACGTGAGCTCGGCCGAGCGTCAGATCAGGCAGATTCTGCACCGTCTGGGCGTTGCCGAACGGGTCGCGACCTCGTGAGCCGCGTCGGCATCGTCTACCCGCGCGCGAACATCGATACGGTGCCGAGCCTGGTCGGAGCAGCCGAGGCATTGGCAGAGCACGGCTA
>DASYKL010000235.1:0-10090 GCA_035995405.1 Chloroflexota bacterium | reverse complement strand
CGCTGGCCCAACCGCCACGCCGATACTCGCCGTCCGAGACAACGTCGATGCCGACCTGCTGCTGCAGCTCGAGCACTTTCAAGATTTCGCGGTCTTCGATCTCTCGCAGCCGTTCGATCGGCAGCTCGCCTCGCTGATGTGCCGCGTGCGCATCCTTCAGTTCTTGCGACCGAAGAAAGCTACCGACCTGATCAGCCCGGTACGTCCCTGACATGTGCGCTCCGACCTCCCGTGTGAACTGCACAGGCTACCGCCCCAGCAAGGAGCGGTGCCGTGAGCAGCGTCCGTCGGCCGCGCTCAGCCGCGGTGGGCGAGTGCAGGTTCGCGGGTCGCTGGTGCCTCTGGTTCGCGCGCGGCTTGATCCTGACCCAGGTGTGGCACAGGTGCTCTGTCAGCGGTCTCGGCCAGCCAGCGTCTGAGCAGGGTTGCCGAGCGCTCGGTGCGGCTGACAACCTCGCCCCACAGCGACGCGCGCCGGGGGTCGTCCGCGGGAGTGTCGCGATAGCGGTCGGTAACCTCGACCGCCGCGCGCTGCGCCTGCTCGAAATCGTCGTACAGCCCGTCCAGGTTCGAATGCATTACCGACAGTCTCGCTTACAGCGGCCCGCCGGCGAAAGTTTACCGGCCACCCGTTTCGTTCACGGTGAGAAGTCCTGCTAGAGCAGTCGGCCGAACCAGAACACACCCAGCCCTGCCGCGATGGTCAGGAAAACGGCTCCGATGGCGCTTGCCAGGAACGTCACTTCGGTCTGCTCCTGGACCCACATGATCTGTGACCCGAGATGGGCGTAGACCTGCTCGAGCTGCGCCGCGTCGGCCGCGTAGAAGTACTCCCCGCCCGTCGTCGAGGCGATCGATTTGAGCGCCGTCTCGTCCAACCCGACTCGCGTTTGGCGATTCAAGCTGGTCTGCTGGCCACGCGTACCAATGCCAATCGTGTTCACCTGGACGGCTTCTTGCTGCGCCCGAGCGGCGACCGCGGCCGGCGCGCGGCCGAGATTGTTTTCGCCGTCCGACAAGAGCACGACTTGCGCCGGCGCCCGCTGGCCTGACGCGTCGACCGGTCGTTGCGCGAGCTGGTCCAGGGCCAGGTTCAGCCCGTCGCCAATCGCCGTGCCGCCACCCGCGGACATGCGGTCGAGCGCGCGCGACGCCGCTGCTGGATCAGCGGCCAAGGGTGCGGTCAGGATGGCTCGATCGCTGAATGCCACGACACCGACCTGCGCGCCCGCCGGCAGGCCGGCGATCAGCTGCTTGGCGGCTTGTGTGGCCGCGCCGAGGCGCGTCGGCTGCAGGTCACGCGCGTCCATTGAGCCGGAGACGTCCAGAACGAGCATCAGGCTGGTTTCATCGCGCGGCACGGCCATGACCATCGAAGGTCGCGCCAGGCTGACGAGCAGCGCTGCCATGCCCAGCAGGAACAGCGCCGCGGGAATGTGTCGCCGGATGCCAGGGCCTTTGCCGACAACCTCGCGCAGCAGCGCCAGATTCGTAAAGCGGACAGCGTACTGACGCCTTCGCCGCTGCGACCACATGTAGAGCCCGATCAAAAGGGGCACGAGCCCTAGCCCCAGCAGGGCCATTGGCCAGCCGAACGTCATCTTTCAGGAATCCTTCTCAGTAGCGAGGCGCTACGCGGCAGACGGTCCACGCCACGGTCTCGTACCGCCACGTGCAACACTCTTGCGCCGCCGCGCCTCGAGAAACGCCGCCAACACCGGCAACAGCGCGCGATCCGTGTCGAGGACCACCTGGTCCACGCCACACCCGAGCAGCGCCGCATCAATACGTTGTCCTTGCGCCGCTGCCGCCGCGGCAAAACGTTCGCGCAACCGTCTGTCACCCGTGTCGACCATCAACTGCTCGCCGGTCTCGGGATCCTCGAACGTCGCGATACCAACATCCGGTAAATCCACCTCACGCGGATCACGCATCCGCGCCGCGACGACCTCATGTCGTTGAGCCAGCATCCGCAATGGATTGACCCAACCGTCATCGACCAGGAAGTCGGTGGCCAGCACAATCAGCGAGGGCTGACGAGCCAGGCTCTGGACGGCCTTCAGCGCGCCCGCCAGATCCGTCGCACCACGCGCGGTGCTCCGCGGATGCAGGCGCAGCTTACCGACCACTCGCTCCATATGGCTGCCGCCTGCGCCAGGCGGCACCATCGCGACCGGCCGATCGGCGAAGAGCAGCAAGCCGGTCCGGTTGCCGTGGTGCCCGAGTAACTGGCTCGCGACGGCCGCCAGCTCGATCGCGCGATACCGTTTCAGGCACTCGGCCGTGCCCCAGTCAACCGAGCCACTCACATCGACGACCAGCCACACGTCAAGCGCGCCTTCCGCCTGCGCCATACGCACGAACGGGGTGTTGGCGCGAGCGGTCAGATTCCAGTCGATGCGTCGCACGTCATCGCCCGGCTGATAGTCGCGCACAGCCGCGAACTCGACACCGGCGCCGGTCAAGCGCGAGCGCTCGTCGCCATTCAGCCGTCGCGCCAGCGGTTTGACCACCGTCCAGCGCAGCCGCCGCAGCAGCGTGCGCGTCGGCTCCATGTCACGCGGCATGCAGATCGCCCAGGTCCAGACGTGGCGCCGGATGGCGCTTCAAGATTGCCTCGATTGCGGATTCCGAGCTGGTACCGGCGGCCAGACTTTCGTAGGTCAGTACCAGACGGTGACGCAGAACTTCCGGAGTGAGGTCCGCCACGTCTTTGGGCAGCGCGTAGTTCCGCCCACGGATGAAGGCCAGCGCCCGCGCTCCGGCGACCAGGTTGATCGATGCCCGTGGACTGGCGCCGTACTGGATGACCGAGCTGAGATAGTCCAGGTTGTGCGCCGCCGGTTGGCGCGTGGCGTGGACCAGCGTCGCAGCGTAGGCCACCACGCGCGGATCGACATAGACCTGGTCGGTGCGCTGTTGGAGCGTCAGTAAATCCGTCGGCGACAACAACGTCTTCAGCTCGATTGCCGGCCCCGTGACCCGTTGGACGACGACTAATTCCTCGTCGTAGGACGGATAATCCACCAGCACTTTGAACATGAAGCGATCGAGCTGCGCTTCGGGCAGCAGGTACGTCCCATCCGATTCGATCGGATTTTGAGTCGCCAGCACGAGAAACGGCTCGGGGACGGCAAAGGTCTCTTTGCCGATCGTGACCTGGTGCTCTTGCATAACCTCCAGCAGTGCTGACTGCACTTTGGCAGAGGCGCGATTGATCTCATCGGCCAGGAGCAAGTTGGCGAACACCGGTCCAAGCTCGGTGGAAAAGACGCCGCCGCTGCCAGTGTAAATGCGCGTGCCGACCAGGTCGGCTGGGACGAGGTCGGGGGTGAACTGGACTCGCCCGAAGGAGCCGCCCACGACCCGGGCAAGGGCTTTGACGGTAGCCGTCTTGGCCAGCCCCGGCACCCCCTCCAGGAGGACGTGCCCGCGAGCCAGCAGCGCCACCAGCAGCATTTCTAAGAGGTGATCCTGACCGACAATCAGGCGCCGCAGCTCAAAGAGGATTTCCTCCATCACCGCATTGGAGTGCGGCTGAACAGACTGCGCCCGGAGGGCGTCGTGGGACGAAGCATGAGAATCGTGCGACAGAGTGGTTGTCACGTGGCTCTTTCCTGGACTAACCGCGCGAGACGGTGAAGCTGGCGCCATCGGTACCCAGACCAGACGGCGTGGCTTGCGACTGGCCGCCGCGGCCTATCATCGTGATGGCTTTTCCTGCGGCGGCAGCAATACTGACGGTCTGGCCGTCCTTGACCGCGGTACCGGCAGTGAAGTCGATCTTGCCGAAGCTATCGAGCGGAATCTGGCGACCGCGAGCCGCACTGGGCGCTTCTTCGATCCACTCCGCGGACGACATCGACGACTGGTAGTTTTCGGTTACTTCGAAGGTCTGACCGGTGGTGTTGTTCTTCATCGCGATCAGCCACTGCGTTTGCGATTGCGGCTGCTGGGTGATCGACACGGTCACTGAATCACCTGGATTGATGGTCAGCGGCACCGGATGAGAGCTCTGCGGCAACGTTTCGACCCACGCCTGATACTGGGTGCTCCCGGAGCCGGAAACAGTCTGCTGGGTACCGGCCTGGATCAAGTCGGTGGAATTGACGCCCCCAATACCGACCCATGCCGCGTCGGCGCCAGCGGTGGAGTCGAATGTGAACTGAGGGACGGTCCAGGTGCCAGAAACGGCGGTAAAGGTGCCGCCGGTGGCGGCATAGCCGGACCAGTTCTGCGAGGTGTTGGTGTTGCCGCCGCGCTGGCCGCGCGGCTGCGAGGGCTGCGTCTGGCCCGGCAGGCCCGGCTGTGTCTGGCTGCCCGGTGTGGACTGCCCGCCCGGCTGCGTCTGGCTGCCTGGCTGGGACGGCGTGACACGCCGCGAGCCCTGACCCGGTTGCGCCGGCTGCGTCTGCCCGCCGGGCGCGGTTTGTCCATTCGGCGTGGTCGGCGCTGTCGGCGCTGGAGACGTTCCCGTTGGGCTCGACAACGGATCGTCGGGGTGCTGGTCAGCCGAAACCTTCCATGCTCCGTTGTCCTGCACCAGCGTGTAGAGGTTACGATCGCGCGACTGCTCGGTTGTTCCGTCTGAGTAGGTGGTGGTCCACGTTTCCCAGGCCGTCGCCGTCGCCGTGCCGCCACTGACGCTGATCTGGCCCCATTCGATGCTGACCAGCTTGATGGCTGTCACGCCGTTGGCCTTCATGTCCTGGTTGATCTGTACCTGCTGCTGATAAAAGTCGGGCGTCGAGGAGTCGGCCATGACCGTTGGGTCGTTGGCGGTGAAGGCCTGCTGCTGCTCGCGGTCGCCTTTTTCAATGACTTGCTGGATGGCTAACTGCTGCGGATCGGTCGCCGTCGCAGCAGAGGTTGGCGCGGGGGTGGGCGCCGCGCCATTGCCGTTCTGCTGGGCGCGCGAGCCACTGCGTGGGGCGGTGCCAGCAGTCGGTGCAGCCGCGGCGCCCGAGGCTGGCGGAGCGGACGGCGCCGCCGGATTGGTTGACGCCCGCGCGGGAACCGCGGTCGGGGCCGCGGCCGCGACCGGCGCGACGGCCGTATTGGGATTGGCGCTGATCCAGCGGTCGGCAGCAAAGCCGATCAACCCGCCGAAAACAGCGACCGCCAGCAGCAAGGCCGCCAGACCAGCTTGCGGACCGCCGCTGCCCGTCGGCCGTGGCTTCGTCGCCGGCGGCGGTGATGGAGGAGATTGGGCCGGCGGAGCATCCACCGGGCGCCACTCAGTTGGGTTATTGGGATACATCTGGGCTCCTTCTGTCTAGAACACAGTCTCGGGCAGAGGTATTAACCAGACCGCAATAACCGGTTAGCCTCCTGTAAGCGCTCCATGAGTCCGTGTCTACGGCGTGTCGCCCTGGCGTAGCCGTGCTAAACCTGCCATTGACCCACCGCTTCGGCAGACATACAATGTACAGAAGTTACACTGTGTTAGTTGCAATTGCAGAGGAGTGTCATACATGAGCGGTGCGGTTCTCACGCTGGCGATCGCGGCGGTACCAGCCTTCGTCGCCAGCGTCGTCGAATGGGTCGAAGCGTTCACCATCGTCCTCGCCGTCGGCAATACCCGCGGCTGGCGATCGCCTATCTGGGGCACCCTGGCGGCGCTCGCCAGCCTCGCCGTCATCGTCGGCGTCTTTGGTACCCCGCTGATCGTCTTCCACGACCAGGTCAGCCAGAGCTTTCACATCGTGGTTGGTATCCTGCTGCTGCTGTTCGGCATGCGCTGGCTCCGCAAGGCCATCCTCCGCTTCGCCGGCATCATCGCCATCCACGACGAAGAGCTGATCTATCAACGTGAAGTCGCCGAGCTGCGAGCGGCCGGCCAGGCCAATACCCGCTGGGACAACATCGGTTTTTGGTTCTCGTACAAAGCCGTCTTGCTGGAAGGCCTGGAGGTGGCGTTTATCGTCATCGCGCTCGGCGCCCAGGGTGGACCGGAGCTGCAGGCAGCGGTCATCGGCGCGGTTGCGGCATTCGTCGTCACGCTGGCACTCGGGGCCATGCTGCACAAGCCACTGACGATCGTCCCGGAGAACTTCATGAAGTTCGTCGTCGGTGCGATGTTGACGACGTTCGGTATTTTCTGGGGCGCCGAAGGCATGCTCGTCAAATGGCCGCTCGATGCGACCAGTCTGTTGATCATCCTGGCCGGAGTGTGTTTGACCAGCCTGGTGGCGGTGCGCATGCTGGCCGCAATCGCTCCACAAGGCGTGCGCGTCGCGGCGCGCAATATCTAGACGAAGGACACCACCATGAAATTTCTCGCTGCCGCGTGGGAGCAGATCTACGGACTGCTCGTCGAAGATGGTCAGATTGCGATCGGCACCCTGCTCGCGTTTATTGCGATTGCTGCCTATAGCTATCTGGCTGGTGAAACCGAGATGCGTAACTCCGCCGGCTGGGTGCTGTTTGTCCTGCTGATGAGCTTGCTGCTGGTCAACCTGTACACCACCGGGCGCAAGGCCTACGCCAAGCGCACCGGCCTCGACTAACCGGCGACGCCCGCGACACCGAGCGCCGCGGGCAACAACGTGCCGAAAAAGTAGCCCGCTACACCCGCGAACGCACCCAGGGCGAAGATCTCCAGTCCGCTGGGCAGCCAGTGCCGTCGCGTCCAGCGACTCTTCAGCGCACCCATCCCGAACAGCGCCAACCCCGACAGCACAATTGACACAGGTAGCGCCACCCCGATCGCCAGAAACAGGTACGGCAAAATCGGAACCAGCGCCGCCGCGCCAAAGCTGGCGCCCATCACCAGCGCACCGCGAATCGGCTGGTCATCCTCGTCGACTGCCAGCCCAAGCTCTTTTTCCACCATCGTCTTCAGCAAGACCCGTTTGTTGGTCGCCAAGTCGCGAGCCACGTGGTGTGCCACCGCGGGCTCAAGCCCATCGGTCTCGAGCATGAAGGCTACCTCGGCCTCCGCCTCCAGCGGTCGCTCGTCCACTTCGATAGCTTCTTGTGCGATCTGCGCTTCGAAGATCTCGCGCTGGCTCTTGGTCGACATATACTCGCCAGCAGCCATGCTGAAAACGCCCGCTAGCGTGGCCGCGAATCCTGCCACGAGGACGGCGTAGCTACTGTTCGTCGCGCCACCCACGGTGCTGACCACAGCCAGAATGCTGGTCAGGCCATCCTGCGCACCGAAAATCGCCTCACGGATTTCACTCAAGACACTCGCTTCGCGGCGCTCGTGAGCCAGGTGTTGGGCCAGCCACTCGCGGTTGAAGCCGTCGGCGCCCACGGGCGTCGGACGATCCGAGATGGTCACGTCACGCTTCCTGTTCGTCGTTCACGCGGCGCACTGCAGCTGGCAGCGCGCGCGGACGGCGGGTGCGCGTGCGCAAGGGTCGTAGCGGTGTGATCGGTCGCGGTCCTGGGCTGGGCATGTCCTCGACCTCCAACCGGCCGAGCGCTGGCGCAGTGTTCGGACTGTCCGAACCGGTTCGTCGATAGACCTCTTCCTCGAATCGCGCCAGCAGACCCTGACAGCGTGCCAGCCACGACTCGACCTCGTCGCGGCGGTCAGCTTTGAACCAGTCGCGCTCGCGGACACGGTCGAACCAGCGGCGGATCTTTTCCAGGTCCTGCTCGATTTCCTCAGCTTCCTCGAACGTGTAGTTCTGGCGGAAGTGCTCGAACTCGATCTCCTTAACGAACTTGGTCTCGCACTCCTCGATGATCTCGGCGTACTCGGCGGTGCGTTGGGCGCGGAAAGCTTCGACGATGCGCGTCTCGTCTGCCGCTTGCAGACGTGGCACGTCGAGCAAGAAGATCTCGCCACCGAGTGCCGGAATCTTGTTGGCCGCCTGGTTCACATCGTCGGTGACGCCGGGAATATCTGGGAAAATGCACGCGCACTGCTGCAGATACAGCGCCCCCAGACGTTTGAGGTCACGCCATACGGCGACTCGCTTGCTGGCCGGTTCGGTCGGCACGCGGTAAATGAGCACGCGCCAGCTCAGCGGAGCCCCACGCTTCACAGTGCGGGACGGCCGTTTCGGACTCATCGCTCTCTCCTCAGCCTCGCGCCGCGTTTCTGATAACGCATGTTCCTGAGCAACACCTGTTAATCACAGACAGTATACAGGTGGCACGGCACCGACGTCGTTCCAAGGACAGGCCAGGAACCCGCGCCTGGTGAGTGGGTGCCTAAGCAGCGGTCGCGAGTTGCAGCAAGCCTTGCTCCTGGACAATCGCCGCGTCCAGCGTCTTGTAGCCAGCAGCCTCGAACAGAACCGTCAACGAGTCAACCGTGACACGCTGAATCACGCCCGCGCCCAGCGTGCGATGGACCACCCGATCGTCGATCGCAAACGGGCCGCGCGGTTCACTGTCCGGCGTCGCGGTAGGCGGCCGTGCGAGATCCACGTCGCACCGTTCGCAGCGTCGCCAGTCCGGTTCTTCGCCAAAGTAGTTCAACACGTACCTGCGACGGCACTCGCGAAGCTCCGCGTACGCACGCATCATGTCCAACCGGCTGCGCTCGTATGCCCTGCGATGCGCTTCGCCATCCAGCGGAATCGCGTACGGGTCGAAGTCTGCAACGAGCAACCGAATCTTGTTGCGTCGCTGCTCGGCGATGCCTTGCTCCCGCAGGATGTCCACCAGGCGGGCCAGGTCAGCGCGACCGAGCCCGGTCACGGTCTGGAGCTCGGTCATCGTCGCGCTCCCGCTCGTGAGTTTTAACAGTCCACCGTGTGCTTGCAGTACCTCGTCGCGCGTCAGTTGTCCACCACCAGCCAGAAATGCCGCCCGGCCGAGATCACCCGGTCGGTAGATCAGTGTGCAGCGGGCTGATTCACCATCTCGACCGGCTCGTCCGGCCTGCTGGTAGTACTCCTCCAGGCTGGGCGGAATATCGCGATGGATGACGAAGCGGACGTCGGCTTTGTCGACCCCCATGCCGAATGCGTTGGTCGCCGCGATGACCCGTACTTCGCCTGACCTGAACGCGTCCTGGACGCGCTCGCGATCGGACTTGCGGCGTTGACCGTGGTAGTAATCGGCCGGGATACCCCAGTCGGATAGCCACCCAGCGGTATCCTGCGCTGCCCGTGTAGTGGCGGTGTAGACGATACCGCTGCCTCGCATGCGCGGGTCGTCATCATCGGTCAGGAGCTGTTGAAGAATTCGCCTGTCCTGCGATTCCTCTTCCACGCGGATGACTTCCAGAAAGAGGTTCGGCCGGTCCGTGCCACGGACCATGACGAGCGGCTCGCGCAGGCCCAGTCGCTCGACGATGTCGCGGCGGACCCAGGGGGTCGCCGTGGCCGTCAACGCCAGGATCGTCGGCCGCCTGAGGGTAGCGATCGCGGCGGGCAACGTCAGGTAGGCCGGCCGAAAGCTGTGGCCCCATTCAGAGATGCTGTGCGCTTCGTCCACCACGAAGAGCGAGACGGACATCGTGCTGACTTGCGCCATGAAGGCCGTGTCTTCGAACCGCTCTGGCGTGACATACAGCAGCTTGGTGCTGCCTTCACGGACGGCGTCCAGCGCCTGCGCGATCTCAGATTCAGACTGTGTGCTGTTGACAAAGGCGACATGGATCCCGCGCGACTCCAGGCCTTCCACCTGGTCGCGCATGAGCGCCAGCAAGGGTGACACGACGACCGTGACCCCAGGCAAGAACTGCGCGGTCAGCTGGTACACCAGCGACTTCCCACCGCCAGTAGGCAAAATGGTCAGCGCATCACGTCCGTCGAGCAGCGCTCGAATGACCCGCTCCTGGCCATCCCGAAAGTCGTCATGCCCAAAGCGTTCAACCAGGACCCGCCGCAGCTCAAACTCCGCCACCATCGCGCCCCCCAACGCAAGCCCAATGCCACGCACGCCAATGTACTGGTCGGGCAGTTGTGCAGAGTACGGATCGGGGGAGCCCTGCGGGCCCCCCGCCCCCGTTCGTCGCTCCGCGCTCCGCGCTGCGCACTCTCTTCCGGGGCGACCCCCCGCTTAACGCTGCCGCGCGCGCGGCTAAGGCGTGGACGACCCGTAGCGCCGTGGCTCTGAAGTCTGTCTGGCGCCGACCGCCGCGCTCCTGAACGCTGTCTGGCCGGAACGTACGTGCCCTCGC
>DASYKL010000234.1:0-1733 GCA_035995405.1 Chloroflexota bacterium | reverse complement strand
GACGATCGAGGGCGAGCGTCACAGCTGCTTCGCGTTGTCCGAGCCTGACACGGGGTCTGATGCGACCAACATCAAGACGTCGGCGGTCAAGCGCAATGGCAGCTGGATGCTCAACGGCCGCAAGATCTTCATCTCGAGCGCTGAGCAAGCCGACTTCGCCATCGTCTTTGCTGTGACGGATAAGGAAAAGCGCCACAACGGTGGCATCACCGCGTTCCTGGTCGATCGCGACATGGGTTGGACGAGCTCGCCCATCCCGCTGATGAGCAGCTGGTCGGCGTCAGAGGTCTACTTCGACAACGTGTGTGTCCCGGACGAGAACGTGCTGGGCCAGGTTGGGCGCGGGTTCGAGCTGGCGATGCGCTGGATCGGCGGCGGACGGTTGATGATTCCGGCGCGTGCGGTCGGCCAGGCGCAGCGGCTGCTCGAGCTGGGCGTCGAGTATGCCAAGCAGCGCCAGGCATTTGGCTCGCCCATCGCCGAGTACCAGGCCATTCAATGGATGCTGGCCGACAGCGCCGTCGAGATCGAGCAGGTCAAGTGGCTAACGCTGCATGCGGCGTGGAAAGCCGACCAGGGCCAGGACGTACGGCACGAGGCATCGATGGCCAAGCTGTCAGGGGCGCAGATGGTGTGGCGGGTCGCCGATCGCATGCTGCAGCTGCACGGCGGCATGGGCTACACCCGTGAGGTGCCGATCGAGCGCGTGCTGCGCGAGGTGCGCGTCTATCGGATCTTCGAAGGGACGGACGAGATCCAGAAGCGCAGCATCGCTCGCAATCTGCTGCGTGGTCACGCGCCGATTGGCGCCTGGGACTGAGCGGCCTTCAGGCGCAGTATCGGCCGGCCGATACATAGGAATGGGGCAGCAAGATACTGAGCTGGTGTGCCGCTTGTGCGGCGAGGTGTTCGTGTTCAGCGCGGGCGAGCAGGAGCTACAACGGCTACGCGGGATCGCTCGTGTGCCCACGCGCTGCAGCCAGTGTCGCCGCCGGCCGCCGACGGTGCCATGGATGCCTACGCTAACCAGGGCCTGACCGGGGCCTGACCGGGGCCTGACCAGAGGCTAACCGGGGTCTGCACTGAGCGTGGTATGGCAACATTGCCGCCATGGCGCCGCCGCGAGTCATCCCCAAGCCCATGCCGTATGACCGATACAAGCCGTTCCTACCGCTGCAGCTGAAGGACCGCACCTGGGCGGATCAGCAGATCACGAAGGCGCCACTGTGGTGCAGCGTCGATCTCAGGGACGGCAATCAGGCGCTCATCGATCCGATGGACCCCGAACGCAAGCTGCGTTTCTGGGACGTTTTGCTCGAAGTGGGTTTCAAAGAGATTGAGGTCGGCTTCCCCTCGGCTTCGCAGCCTGACTACGACTTCATCCGCCAGCTCATTGAAGAAGACCTGATTCCGGACGACGTCACCATCCAGGTCCTGACGCAATGTCGGCCAGAGCTGATCGAGCGCACCTTCGAGAGCCTACGCGGCGCCCCGCGGGCGATCGTCCACTTCTACAACTCGACCTCCGAGCTCCAGAGACGCGTCGTCTTTGGCCAGGGCAGAGCCGGCATCGTCCAGATTGCTACCGAGGCGGCACGGTTGTGCCGCGAGCTCGAGCCGACGGTGCCTGGCACAGACATTCGCTACGAGTACTCGCCCGAGAGCTTTACCGGGACGGAGCCCGATTTCGCGCTCGAGATTTGCGAAGCCGTCATGGATGCGATCAAGCCCAC
>DASYKL010000233.1:0-14872 GCA_035995405.1 Chloroflexota bacterium | reverse complement strand
GATTGGCGCGACCACGAAGTAGGTACCCGAGCCGACCGTCGGAGAAAAGGTACCGCCCGCTGTGAGGACGCTGCCCGTGTCGGCAAATGCGTCATAGACATAGGTCGTAGAGGATAGGCCAAGGGAGGCGGGGGTGAACGTGGTTTGTTGCGGCGCGTCACCTCGGCTGTAGCCGAAGACGTACAGGTCACGTAGCGCGCCGTGGTCCGTGTACGTCCAGGCCACCATAGGCTGTTTCGGGCCGTTGATCGCTTCGGCGAGAATGGCCTCGTCGGTTGGTACGAGCGGTGCGTCCGGCTTGATGAGCACCGCGTCGGCGCGCATCACGCGACGGATATTGCCCAGGTCCTCGGCGCCCAAGGGGTCACCAATGCCGACGACGCCAGCAGACAGATCGGCGAGCAGGAGATTGTTCCTTTCCGTGCTGTTGAACACGTCGGCCCACGGCCAAACGCCCACCGCGCTGGCCAGGCGTGACGTGTACAGGAAGGTGTCCCAGCGATTGCGGTCGAACCGGTCGTCGCTGACACGTAGTGTCGTCACGGTGTCGTATTCGACTGATTGCAGGACATGTCGTGGCAAGGCCATGCAGTATTGCAGGGTCATCGTGCGCTGCGCGGCGGCGTTGGCCATGTTGCCCATGAACTGACGCGGTGCGGTCAGATCGTAGACCGGCTGAGCCTGTGCGCCGAGCCAGTCCTGTTCGTAGGTCACCACGCCACCCGCTTGTAGGTACGCCATCAGATCGGACCAGTAGCGCTGATCGGTCATGACGTTGCCTGAGAAGCTGAACTCGCCGCGTAGCGGGCTGGTTGGATCGATCCAGCGGGCATGGGTGACCAGCGGCAGACCGACCTGTTGTTGGAACGCGGGCAGTCCGCCGGGAAAGAGATCGGCCGCGGCACGATAGCGGAAGATACCGTTTTCGCGGTCGTCCCAGCGCTGATTCGGTCCTTTGGGATACCACCAGCTATCGAGCTGGAGATAGCCGAGGGTGATGCCGCGCTGGTCGAACTCGCGTTTGACGGCCAGCAGCGTGCCTGCGTAGCCGAGGTCAGGCTCGTAGTGGTAGTAGTACGTGGCGCCGTTGTCGGTCCAGTAGCCGAATTTTTCGAGCGTCAGATCGCTGTCGTTGGCGGGGCGATGTTTACCGCGGACGGTCGACAGGGCGGTGCCCCAGGTGTCGAAGAGACGGTTGGGGCCTTTGCCGACGGCGAGGATCGTCTGGTGGGTAAAGCCGGCTGGTAATGCGTCGACTTCGCTGTTGATGCCGCTACTCAGGCCGTTGGCCGTGAGAGCCAGGCGGGCGTTGAGAAAATTTGCGGCGGGTGAGATGAGAAAGCCGCTGCCGAGGTCGTCGAAAAAGAGCCACGGGCTATCGGCTGCCTGGTCGAGGGTGTTCAGCTGGTAAGGGCTGAACGGCGTGTCGTGATAACTGAGCGAGTGTGCCAGGCGGGGCACCGTCTTGAGGACCGGGAAGGGGTCGGCGTTTGGTCCGGCGGTAGTGTAGGTGGTGCTGAAGAGGGCGACGGGTGTGGCGCGATAGATGCGGATGCTGCCGCTCCGCCCGGGGTAGTCGAAATCGACCTCGTGGTAGTCGCCCAGAGCGTCCTGCCTATCGAAGGTCCTGAGGTTGCTGAGCGGGCGGCCAATGTCGCCGCCGAACACGAGGTCCGGGGCGTGGGCCCGGATTTCGTACTGGCCGTTCGGTTCAACACTGACGTCAAGTGACGGGGACAGAGGTGCCGTTTGGGCAGCCGCTGGCGCCACGCTGCTGAGCGCCAGGCCGAGCGCCGCGAGGGCTCGGGCGACGAGGTGAGCGGTGCGATGAGCCATACTCGCCAGTGGTTGTACTGCGTCCGCGTACCCGCGCGTCCACCCCGTCCTATCTCGCGTGGGCGCCATGCCAGCTTGGCGCGACTTGGAGTACAATCCGCGCCGCGAGGGGCAAGGCGAATAATGTACGTCGATCACGCGGCCACCACGCCCGTGCGCGCAGGTGTGCTGGCGGCGATGCTGCCCTACTTCAGCGAGCAGTGGGGTAACCCGTCGAGCCTCTACGGTCCGGGGCGCCGCGCTGCGCAGGCCGTCGCGGCCGCGCGACAGACCGTCGCCGAGATCTTCGGCTGTACGCGCGAAGAAGTCGTATTCACGGGTTCAGGCAGCGAAGGCGCCAACCTGGCCATCAAAGGCGTGGCGATGGCTGCCGCGCAAATGGGCAAGCGCCATCTGGTCACGAGTCGGGTCGAACATCACGCGGTCCTCGATACGTGCCGCTGGCTTGCCGCGAACGCGGGGTTTTCGCTCACCGAGATCGATGTCGATGCTGAAGGCCATGTCGACCTTGCTGCGCTCGAACAGGCGATCACGCCGCAGACTGCGTTGGTCAGCATCATGTACGCCAACAATGAGGTCGGGACCATCCAGCCGATTCAGGATGTGGTGCGCATTGCGCACGGGCATGGCGTGGCGGTCCATACCGATGCTGTGCAGGCGGCGGGTCATCTGTTGCTGGATGTCGAAGCGCTAGGGGTCGATCTGCTGTCGATCGCGGCGCACAAGTTTTACGGGCCCAAGGGTGTCGGCGCGTTGTATGTCCGGCGTGGGACTCGGCTCGTGCCCCAGACCCAGGGTGGCGGTCAGGAACGCAATCGACGCTCTGGCACGGAAAACGTCGCAGGTTTGGTTGGTCTGGCGACTGCACTCGAGCTGGCCCAGGATGAGCGTTCGTCGGTTGCGCCGCGCCTGACGGCGTTGTCGGCCGAGTTGTTGACTAAGCTGCCAGCGCAAGTCAGCGGCTGTCGGGTGACGGGCCCGACGGATCCGGCGCAGCGGTTGCCCGGCCACGCCAGTTTCGTCTTCGAAGGAATTGAGATCGCGCCTGTCCTCCTCGGGCTCGATCGCCACGACATCTGGGCCTCGAGTGGCTCAGCTTGCACATCCGCTTCCTCGGAGCCCTCCCATGTGCTGGTCGCCATGGGCGTCGGCCGAGAATGGGTCTTTGGCGCGCTGCGCCTGACCGTCGGGGCGGACAACTCCGCCGCCGATATCGGCGTCTTGTTGGAGGCAATTCCGCCACTGGTGGTCGGTGTTCGGCCGAAGCTAATGGCGGTGGTCTGAGTCAGAAAGGTCCTTTCGGTTTGAGCGGTCCCGGCGAGTTCTATCAATCATTGCATCGGTCTCTCGAAAATGAGTCGCACGTCGCGGTGGCGACGATTGTCCGCACGCGCGGCAGTTCACCTCGTGAGGTAGGCGCGCGCATGCTGGTACGCCACGATGGCGGGACCGACGGTACCGTCGGCGGCGGCTGTGGTGAAGCGGAAGTGTGGCGCACGGCGCTAGAAGTCCTCGCTGACGAACAACCGCGCATGGTTGAGGTCAACCTGACGAACGAGATCGCCATCAACACCGATGGGGTGTGTGGCGGGATCATGGATATTTTCGTCGAGCCGTGGAAGAAGGCGTTGAACGGCAATGACGTGGCTGGGGGTGTGCTCGAAGCTGTTGCTCAGCGACGGGTGGCGACGACGGCGACGGTGGTCTCCCGGTCGCGCGGAATGCCGGTCGAGCTTGGCGAAAAGCTCCTCGTCGTGGACGGCCAGATCAAATCGGGTCATCTCTCGTGGGATCTGCTCCAGGAGCGCGTGCTGGCGGACGTGGCTGGGGTGGTTGGCGATGCACGCTCGACCCAGCGGACCTATGAGCTCTCGCCGACGGACGATCCGGCGCTGAGTCGTGCAGGCAAAGTGGCGGTGTTCTTCGACCTGGCGTTGCCGAAGCCGACCCTCGTGGTGATTGGGGCCGGGCATGTTGCCGTGCCCATTGCGCAGGTCGGGCGACTGATGGACTTCGAAGTCATCGTCGTCGACGATCGGCCGTCGTTTGCGAATGCGGAGCGGTTTCCTGATGCGGACCAGATCGTCGTCGACGACTTCTCGGCGGCTATTGATGGGCTCGAGATCACGCCGTCGACGTACATCGTCCTGGTGACGCGCGGCCATACCCACGACGTGCACGCGTTGAGAAAAATTGTGCGGCAGCCGGCGGGGTATGTGGGCATGATCGGCAGCCGCCGACGGGTGTACGCCGTCTTCAAGCTGTTACGGGACGAGGGGGTACCAGTCGAGGACTTGCTCAAGGTTCATGCGCCGATCGGGTTGGATATCAAAACGGAGACGCCAGGCGAGATTGCCGTGAGCGTCGGGGCGGAGCTGCTGAAGGTCCGCCGCGGAGGAGACGCGGCCTCGATGTCCGATATCCTGCGGCCGCAGTATCGCTACTCGTTGACCAAAGGCGACGACGACATCTAGCGACTGCCACGGTCACGTGGGTAGAGGACCCAGTCGATTGGTCGGCGGTGATGGACGGGTAAGCTGTCGAGGGATGAGACTCGACGCGCGTTGTGGCGGCGCGGCGGTGGCGCTTTTGGCCCTGGTGCTTGGCGCTTGTTCGGGACCGCAGGTTGTGCCGACGAACGTGGCGACTGTGGTCCCGACGCCGGCGGCGACCGCGACGTTCAGGCCCGCGGTGCCCGCGACACAGGTGCCGCCGACGGCCCTTCCGGCAACGAGTGCCCAGGCCGCGCCTACCGTCGACATCGCCAACACGGACCCCGTCGACGTCGAGGTCGGGTTCCTGTCCAACGTCGATGATGTGATCGCCGAGGCTGCTGACCTGGCCGTCACCCCGTGCGAAGACCTGACCGTCATCACGAAGGACAACCCCAACCTGATGCCCTCACTGCGTGGTTTCGCGGCCGCGCTGAAGCGCGTCGGCACGTCTCAGGCAGTTCTCGATACCGATGCGGTCAAAAACGCGCTGTCCGATCTCGACTCCTCGATGGGTCAGCTAGAAGGCGCTTTGAGCGTATGTGGGATCAGCCAGCGCTGACGTGTTCGCTCAGCCTGGAGCGGCCCATAAACCTGGCCCAGACTCTGGCGCACGCGCGCATGGGTAACGGTGACCCGTGTCTGCGCGTGATCGACGGCTCTGTTTGGCGGGCCAGCCGTACCCCGCTCGGTCTGGGGACAGAACGAATCTCTAACGGAGGGGACGGCTCGGTCCGAGTTGACGCCTGGGGGCCCGGCGCGGAATGGCTCGTGTCCCGAGCGGCGGGTCTATGCGGCGCCTACGACGACCCCTCAACGTTTACCCCAGAGCAGCCGTTGCTCAAGCACCTGATGCGGTGTCATCCAGGGCTGCGGATCGGCCGAACCGAGGCAGTCTTCGAAGCGGCGCTGTTCGTCACGCTCGAGCAGCGTGTCGCCACCCGCGATGCCTGGGCGAGCTGGCGGTTAATGGTTCGCGCGCTAGGTGAGCCGGCACCAGGGCCACTGCCGGGATTGTGGTCGCCACCGACGCCCGAACGCGTCGCGCGTGCGCCGTATGAAGTCTTTCATCGATTCGGCGTCGAGCGGCGGCGGGCTGATGTGCTGCGTCGGGCCGCGATGGTGGCTCGCCGTCTCGAGGAAACGGTTGGCATGTCGCTGGAAGCGGCGTATCGCCGCTTGCGGGCGATTCCCGGCATTGGACCGTGGACGGCGGCGCGGATCGGCCTGATCGCGTTGGGCGATCCAGACGCTGTCGCTGTCGGGGATCTCCATTTGCCCCATCTGGTCAGCTACGCCCTGGCCGGGGAGCATCGTGGCACCGACGAGCGAATGCTCGAACTGCTCGAACCGTTTCGCGGCCATCGCGGTCGGGTGATCCGACTGCTGATGGCCGGCGCGACTTCGCGCAAGGTAATGTCAGCATGACACAGCCGTAGGGGAGGCTCCGTTTTATGAAAACGGCCGACGCCGTAGCCGAAATCCTCAAGCGCGAAGGCGTTGAGTTCCTGATCGGCTATCCGGTCAACCCGATCATCGAGGCCGCCGCGCGAGCGGACATTCGGACCATCATGGTCCGTCAAGAGCGCACCGGTCTGCACATGGCGGACGCGGTCAGCCGCGTCACCTCCGCCGATCGCATCGGCGTGTTTGCTATGCAAAGTGGGCCTGGCACCGAGAACGCCTTCGGCGGTGTCGCCCAGGCGTACGGCGACTCTGTGCCGCTGGTCGTCCTGCCCGGCGGGTATCCGCGCCGCATCAATCAGTACGCGCCGAACTTCAGCGCCCTGCTCAACTTCCGCAACGTTACGAAGTGGATCGAACAGGTCCAGCAGGTGCAGGACGTGCCTGACATCATGCGTCGCGCGTGGACTCAGGTGCGCAACGGCAGACCACGGCCGGTGATGGTCGAGTTTCCGGGTGACGTGATGGCCGAAGAGGTGCCCGAGCCGTTGCGTTACAAAGCGGCGCCACGTTTGCGGAGTGGGCCGGATCCGGCCGATGTGTCGCGCGTCGCCGCGCTTCTGGTAGCGGCCGAGCGGCCGGTGATCTATGCCGGCCAGGGCATCCACTACGCCAAAGCCTGGGCTTCGCTCAAAGAGCTGGCCGAGCTGCTCGAAGCACCCGTCACGACGAGCCTGGAAGGGAAGAGCGCGTTTCCGGAGAACCATCCGCTGTACCTCGGCGCTGGGGGGCGGTCGCATCCGCGCGCCGTGCGAACGTTCCTCGACAACTCGGATGTGGTCTTTGGGATCGGCTGCTCGTTTGCCGCGACCGGCTTTGGGGTGCGTCAGCCAGCGGTCGAGGAGGGACGAAAATTCGTCCACGCGACGCTCGATCCGACCGACGTGAACAAGGACATCCCCTGTGAGCAAGCGGTGATCGGTGATGCGCAGCTGATCCTGGACGCGCTCATCCCGGAGATTCGCGATCGCTTGAAGGGTCAACCGCGCGGCCGCGCGGCGGCGATCGCAGCTGAGATCAAGCAGATCAATGACGCCTGGCTCGAGCAGTGGAAGCCGAAGCTCACGTTTGACGGGAGTCCGTTGAACCCGTACCGCGTCATCTGGGACCTGCTGCACGCCGTGGACGTGGCGAACACGATAATCACCCATGACGCGGGTTCACCGCGGGATCAGCTGTCGCCGTTCTGGCAGTGCACGGAGCCGCTGACCTATATCGGTTGGGGCAAGACCACGCAGCTTGGGACGGGGCTCGGGATGGCTATGGGCGCCAAGCTGGCCAAGCCAGACAAGCTCTGCATCAACGTGTGGGGTGATGCCGCCATCGGGTTCACCGGGATGGACCTTGAGACGGCTGTCCGGGAGCGGATTCCGATCCTGTCGATCCTGTTCAACAACTATTCGATGGCGATGGAGCTACCGGTGATGCCGGTTTCGACAGAGAAATATCGCAGCACCGACATTTCGGGGAACTACGCGGACATGGCGTGTGCGTTAGGCGCCTACGGCGAGCGGGTGACCGAGCCAGGGCAGATCCTGCCGGCGATCCAGCGCGGCATCCGCCAGACGCAGGAAGGCCGACCCGTGTTGTTGGAGTTCATCACGAACAAGGAGATCGAGTACAGCGTGTTCGCGGGAGCCGGGAGTTAGGGTCCGGGATTTGGGGCGGTAGTGTGTGACCCCAGCTCCCAGGTCCCAGCCGCCAGCTCCTGAATGGGATGCTCAGGCGTACAACCGCTTGAGCAATCCTATGCAGACCTGGGGCGAGCAGGTCATCGGACGGCTCGAGCTGCGCGGCGACGAGACGGCCCTTGACCTGGGTTGCGGGAGCGGGCGGCTCACGGAGTTCTTGCTCCGCAAATTACCGCGGGGGCGGGTGATCGCCATCGATCGCTCGGCGAATATGCTCGAGTCCGCTCGGCAACATCTGGAACCAGAATTTGGGACTCGGGTCGAGTACCTGCAGGCGTCTCTGGATGAAATTGACTTTGAAGAAGTAGCTGATCTGGCCTTCAGCAATGCGGCCTTTCATTGGGTTCGCGACCACCCGCGACTGCTCAGCGCTGTGTTCGGCGCGCTGAAACCGGGCGCCTGGCTGGTGGCGCAGTGCGGTGCCGCGCCCAACATCGCCCGTGTGCGTGAACGGGCGGGCAGGATTATGGCCAGTGCCGCGTTCCGGCCGTATTTCGGCGACTGGCCTGGGCCGTGGGAATTTGCCTCTCCGGAGACGATGGCGGAGCGTCTGCGTAGCGCCGGGTTCGTCGACATCGAAACGGCTATGTTCGAAGCGCCGGTGCAGCTGTCCTCGGCGCAAGAAACACGCGATTACTTCGAGAATGTCATTCTGGGGACACACCTGGCGCGAATTCCGGAGCAGCGGCTGGACCTGCGTACCCGGCTCCTGAATGAGATGACGGCCCAGAGTGCCACCGACGAGCCACCGTTCCGCCAGGACTACTGGCGCCTCAACCTGCGTGCACGTCGCCCGGCATCCTGATTCTGCAGGCTCAGGATGCCGGGCGTAAGCAGATCGATCTGCAACCGCAGGCCGAGCGTTCGGCGCAAATCCTCGCTAACTTCGGCGGCGACGCGGGCCAGGTCGCTCTCGCTGGCGATCGCTGGGTCTGGCTCGAGCTGAACGGCAACCTCGCAGCGCTCGCCAACGTTGTAGACCAACAAGGCGTAGTCGACCACGGCGGGGTGCCGACGGACGACTTGCTCGATTGACGGCAGCAGCAGCTCCACCCCGCGCACGACAAGGCGCTGGCTGACTCGTCCCAGGATGCCGCCCGCGGCCCGCACGTTCGGGTTGCCGCAAGCGCACCAGGCGTGGCTGAGCCGCACGAGGTCGCCGGTGCGATAGCGCTCCAGCGGCAGGCTGAGTGGCTGAAGGGTGGAGACGACAAGCTCCGCCAGGTCACCGTCCGCAACCGGGACTTCGCCATCGGGCGCAATGGCTTCGACGCTGAAGGCGGTCTCGTCGAGGTGGACACCTGATCCTGTGGCGCAGCTCGCGCCGAGCAGGCCGAGCTCGGTCATCGCATACACGTCAACGACGTGGGCAGTCCAGCGCTCTTCGATGTGGCGGCGGGTACTGGCGATGCTGCCGCCCGGTTCGCCGGTCAGGACGATCAGGGGTATCGCGGGGATGTCGGTCTGCTGGTCGGTCGCGGCGCGCGCGAGGTTGAGGATCACCGTCGGCGTGGTGACCAGCACGGTCGGGCTGAATCGGGCGACATCAGCGAACGTCGCGCCGTCGCGGAGGAGGGTCAGGACTTCAGCGTTGAGCGCGGCGGTCCAGCAATCGGCAGTAGTGGCCAACCAGGCGGGCAGCGCGATCAGCAGGCGATCGTGTGGCGCGAGCCCGGCCGCGAGGAGTGCGGCGTGCCAGCGATCGGCGCGCTGCGCGATATCCGCGCGGGTGTCTCGCCACTGCAGTGGCGTTGTGCCTTCACTGCCAGCCGTCCACGATTCGCGGACGAACGTCTCGCTGGCCGATAGGACGTGTCCTCGGCCTGCAAGCTCCGCCCGGGTCGTGAAAATCGGCTAATCCTCGATACCGAAAATGTGCGCCGCCGTGCCCCAGAAGATCTGGTCCTGCTCTTCGGCCGACAGACCGATCTCGTCGAACGCCTGCATCCAGTTCGTCAACTCGCGACTCATATGAGCCATGTCGCAATCGGAGCCCCAGACGAGCTTCAGCGTCGAGACTTCGGACCGCAGCATCTTCCGTTCCAGCAGGTGGCGGCGTACCACGGTGCCGCCCGAAATATCGAAGTAGACATTGCGTCGCCAACGGGCCACGGCAGCGGCCGAGTCGTACAAGCCGTAGCCGAGATGGGCGCCAATGATCTGCAGCTCCGGAAAGGCGACGCTGATTCCATCGAGAAAGATCGGCTGCATGCGACCAGCGCCGTACCACGAGTCGGTCTGGGCTTCAGGGTTATACCGTCGGCTGCCCTCGTTTTCGCGTGACAACTCGGCCGCTACATTCAAGCTGCTCGGCGGGAACTGCAGGTAGTCGATCATGCCGCCGACGATGCCAGTATGAAACAGGGTGACCAGATTGCGTCGCTCGGCGACGGCGTAGAGCGGGTAGTAGGTCGGATCGTCGTAGTTGCGCCGCGGGTTGATGATCTTCAGTCCTCTGAAGCCGCGGTCGGCGTAGTCCTCGATCGCGGCCGGCTCGGTTTGGTCGATGTCGATCATGGCGAACGGCACGACCAGCCGCGGATAGCGCTCGTGGGCTTTTTCGACCAGGTCGTTGCCTTCGCCAGGTCGGCCCAGCAGGCAGACCTTGTAAATGTTCAGCCGCTGCGCGTTGTAGGCCAGCATGTCGAGCATGCCGTCGGCGGTATAGATGGGCAGTTTCGAGCCGCGCGGCCGCCACGGGTAGTGGACGTGCGTATCGAACACGCGGCGCGGCGCGTCCTTGACATAGTTGGGGCGTTCGATCTCATGCGTCATGTAGTGATTCTGCTTAGATGATAGGCATGCAGGTCGCTCTAACGGTTACCCAGATGCTGGTGCGCATTACTGGCGTGGTGTTGCTGATCCTGGGATTGCTTATCTGGGCCGAGGGAATGCGTGACCTGGTCTTTGCTCACACCATCCTGGGTCTCGTGTTCGTGATCTCGCTTTGGTTGTTCGCGGTGGTCGCGGGTCGCCTCGGGGCACCCGTCGGTCTGGCTGCCGGCGTGGGCGTGCTGGGACTGATCGTCGTCTGGCTGGGCATGACCCAGAATGGTCTGCTGCCAGGCAGCTCGCACTGGGTGATCCAGATTTTGCATCTGCTCGTCGGCATGTCGGCGGTTGGTATGGCCGAAGCGCTGGGTGGTCGACTGCGCCGGATTCGGTTTGCGCACGCATAACAAACGGGGCGCGGCGGACCGTTTAACGTAACGCTGGCGACGGTGAGCGCTGGCGGGAAATGACTGAGCAGGTGGGTGCAGCCACCGTCTTGGCCATGGCTGTCCGTGCCACGGCGGCCACGTCGCGCTCACCGTCGCTGGCGGCCTTGTCGCCCGCTTCAGGCTTTTTGCAGCCTGGCGAGGCGAGTCAGCGGGAACGCCAGCAAGGCGGCGCCAATACCGCCGCACAGGGTCAGCAGGGCCAGCGTCTGATAGCTGCCGAAGCCGATCGCCAGGCCACCCAACGACGAACCGAGGACGCTGCCGCCCTGGTTCGTCAGTGACAGCAGGCCGAGCAGAGCGCCCCGATGGCGCGGTGAGAGCTCGGAACCGAGCGCCAGAAATGCCGGCCGGCTGGTGGCGTTACTGAGTCCGAAAAGGCCGCCGCACGCGACGGAGATAGCCAGTCCGGGGGCGATGCCGAACAGGATCAGTCCGAATGCGGCGGCGACGAGCTGGGCGGCGACGAAGGTGGCGGCTTTCGGAAACCGATCGCCGAGCCAACCGCCAATGCTGTTGCCAACGATCGTGCCGATCGCCACCAGCGCCAACGCCGGCGCAACATCGGCTGGGCCGAGGCCGTATTGCAGCATCAGGAACGACGGCAGGAAGAGCACCGCGGCGTTGAAGATCGAGCGCTCGAGGAGGTTCGCGCTGAGCACGTTGCCGAGCAACGACACGCCCAGTACGGCAGCATAGGTCTGGCGCAGGCCGACGCGTTCGTGGGTCGGTCTGACGTGGGGGAAGGCGACGTAGACACAGGCGGCCAGAATAACCAGGAGGCCGCCGGTGAAGGCGAATGCCCAGCGCCAGCCCCACAGGCCATCGACGATGCCGACAGCGGGAACGCCGGCTACGGCGGCCAGGCCGAAACCCGAATTGAGCCAGCCCATCGCCATGCCGCGTTTGTTCGGTGGGAACAGGTCACCGACGGCGGCCATGACCGACGCGGGGCCGAAGGCGCCAAAGATGCCGGCGGCGAAACGGGCGATGAGCAGTGTGGCAAAGCTGTTGGCCAGGCTGGCGCAGATGGTCGAGACGCCGACGCCGACGAGGGCCAGGACAATGAGCGGCTTGCGTCCGAGTCGGTCGGAGAGGAGCCCTGTGAACGGCGCGCCGATGGCCCAGGGCAAAGACATGGCGGCCGCGAGCAGGCCGGCCTGGCCGAGAGGGACGCCGAGCTCCCGCGACATGTCCACGAGCAGCGGGCCAATCATGGTGATGGCGGTGACGAAGCCAAAAACGGCCGCCGTCACAAGAAAGAGGGTCAGATTCGTACTTCCCAGTGTAGGCCGCGAGCGTGTGTTGTCCCGGTCGTAGACTAGCCAACGATGAAGACCCCCGCTGCAATTTATGTCGAGGCTGGTAAACCGCTGGTCGTCGATGACATCGACCTGCCTGAGCCAGGGCCGACGCAGGTGCTTATCCGACAGTTCGCTACAGGTGTCTGCCATTCCCAGCTGCACGAGCTGCATCGACCCAATCCCATGCTGCCGCTCGTTCTTGGTCACGAGTCGACGGGTGTCGTTCAGGCGGTCGGTGCTGAGGTGACGCATGTCAAAGAAGGGGACCATGTGATGGTTACCTGGGTGCAGCGCAATGCGACTCGCGCGACGCCGCGGCCAACGCCGGCGCGAGTGACGTACGACGGGCGGCAGGTCCACTATGGTGCGCCGGCTTTCACCGGCACGTTCACCTGGGCGCGCGACACCGTGGCCGATGAGCAGATGGTGGTGCCCTTCGACAAGGGGGTTGTTACTGACGTGACCTCGATTGTCGGATGCGCGGTGATGACTGGTGCGGGCGCGGCGCTCAATTCGGCGCAGGTCCGGCCGGGCAACTCGGTAGCGATTATCGGCGCGGGCGGTGTTGGATTATCGATCGTCCAGGCCTGCGCCAATCTGAGCGCGTATCCCATCATCGTGATCGATCTGGCTGACGAGAAGCTGGAGTTCGCCAGGAAGTTCGGCGCCACGCATGTCATCAATGCGCGCAACGAGGATCCGGTGGCTCGCATCCGCCAGATGATGGGTGGGGAAATCAGCAGTGGCGTAGACGTTGCGTTTGACGCGATCGGCGTCGGTCAGACGATGGAGCAGATCCTGCACATGGCGCGAGGCCGCCAGCCCGGGGAGCGTGACGGTGGTCTGGCGGTACTGGTCGGAGTGCCACACGGCGACATGCCGACGTTGCCGATGCACATGTTGTTCGGCGGCAAAATTTACCGTGGTGCGCCAGGTGGCAACAGCACCCCAGACCGCGATTTTCCGCTGTTGGTGCGGTGGTTCGTGGAGGGCAAGCTGCCGCTCGACTTGATGGTGACGCGGCGCTACCGGCTGGAGCAGATCAACGAAGCCTGCGATGCGCTGGAGCGAGGCGAGATTGCCGGACGGGCCATCGTCGAGTTCTAAGCGGGGCTGGTGACACGTTGCTCCATGTGCTCAGCGAACGGCAGCGCGCGCGTCTCTCACTCCGGCTCACTCCGGAGTGAGAGACGTTTGCGTTCAGGCCGGCTGCGGCCCATGGACGGACCGGCGTGCGGTTGAGGAGTCACCTTCCACACGTGCGGCTGTGGCGTACAACCAGCTGGCCAGGCGGATCCGAAAGGGACGTGCCGGACCTCTGGCCTGATCCGCGAGGCGATCACGTTGTGCCTCTGCGAGGAGTTCAGCGGGTCGCCTTTTGGCGTACTCGTCCAGAAGAGCAATATTGATGGACATGTGCTCGCCACCCTCCTTCCGGGTAGGGTCTGTGCGGCGGACCGCCGCGGTCAGTTGACCGGGCGGGTATTCAGTTGTCCGGCGTGGCGGAGGCGTCGTTCCATCACACCGCGCGCAGGGCAACAAAAAGGGGCCCTGCGAGGCCCCAGCCGATCGAGTCGAACGATCTAACCGCCTGTCAGGGAGGAGTCACGCCAATTTCAGTAAGCGCAACCAGCGACCCGGCGCTGTGGGCTGGGAATGCGTTGGGAGCGGGTTCGGAAACCCGAAACAAAGTGCTCAAGATTTGGCGTCTCCTTTCTTCCTGTCTGGCTCTCTACTTAAAGACAAACGTCCGCGACGAAACAATTCGTCGGGACGCCTGGAGCAAATGTAGCAGGCGTTGGCAGCATTGGCAAGTGCCAGTTATGCAACCGGCCGGAGGAGACGATTGCTGTTGTTTATATGCGCGCGCCGGCGGCAGCTCGTACTTCTTCTTCGATGAGCCGCCAGATTTCGTCCACCAGCTCCAGGAAACGCGGCGTGCGTTTGACGGACAGGTTGCGTGGCCGTGGAATATCGACTGGCAGGACGGCCTTGACTCTGCCCGGCCCGGACGTCATCACCACCACGCGATCGGCCAGGTAGACGGCTTCATCGATCTGGTGGGTGACGAACAAGACGGTCTTGCGGTTCGCTCGCCAGATCCGCAGAAGCTCGGCCTGCATAATCTCGCGTGTCTGGGCATCGAGCGCGGCGAATGGCTCGTCCATCAAGAGCACGTCCGGATCGATAGTCAATGCCCGAGCCAGATTGGCCCGCTGACGCATGCCGCCGGACAGCTCGTGCGGATAGTAGTGCTCGAAACCGGTCAGACCGACCAGGCCCAGCAGGTCGGTCGCTCGCGTACGGGCCTCGTGTTTGTTTCGCCCCTGGACCTCCAACCCGAAGACGACGTTATCCAGGACCGACCGCCAGGGGAAGAGGGCATCCTGCTGAAAGACGAAGCCCCGATCTGGGCCCGGGCGGGTGACGGCGCGGCCATCGACGCACACCTGCCCCCGCGTCGGCGTGACCAGACCATCGACGATGCGCAGCAGCGTTGTCTTGCCGCAGCCTGAGGCGCCGACCAGCGAAATGAACTCGCCAGCGGCCACGCCGAGGGACACGTCGCGCACTGCTTCAAAGCGGCGCCCGTGCTGCGTGTAGAGCATTGAGATGCCCTGCAGGTCGAGCTTTTGGCGAGCTGCCAGTGCCGTCATCCGTCGGGCCTACTTGAGGTCAAAGTGGCGCCAGGGAGCTAGTTTCCGTTCGACCTTTTGCAACACGACGACTGAGGCCATGCCAGTGCCTGCGAGCAGGAACACGCCGACCCACATGGCGTCGATCTGAAAGCCCTGCGACGAGCGGAAGATCAGGTAGCCCAGGCCCGCTCGAGCGCCGATGAATTCGCCAATCACGACGCCGACGAG
>DASYKL010000232.1:0-5266 GCA_035995405.1 Chloroflexota bacterium | reverse complement strand
GGGCCAGGATATTGGCGCCGTGATTCTGACCGAGTCGGCCTTGAGCTATCTCGGCCTGGGGGTCCAGCCGCCGAACGCTTCGTGGGGCAACATGCTTTCGAACGCGCAGCGCTTTCTTGGCAGCGCCCTGTGGCTGGTCGTCGCCCCCGGCGTCTGCATCTTTTCCACGGTGCTGGCGCTGTACTTGCTGGCCGACGGCTTGCGCGATGCCCTCGACCCGCGACTCAAGTAGTCCTGGCGCCGCGCTGCCACGGCCAGCGCATGTCGCGGGGTAAGGCGTAAAAGACGGCCAGCAAAAAGTTCAACAACAAGCTGGCGGGCGCCCACACGAATGACAGCACGAAAGCCGTCAGGTAGGCCAGCGGGCCCCATCGGTAGCGGTCGGTGATGACCTGCGCCAGGCCCGCTTCGTCGTCTGCCCTGGTGAGCAGCCGTCCGTGACGTGACGCGTACTGCCAGAGCAGGCCGAAGAAGACGGCGATAAGCAGAAACCAGCCGTTGTAGAGCGCCGCCGCGACATTCTGATCGGGCGTCAGGATGTACGTCGCGACGACATTCGTCGGAAACGGCACGACGGTGATCCCCAGCAGCAGCAAGCCATTGAGCAACATGAACGTGCTGTCGATGCGCGCGATGTGCTCGAACATCCAGTGGTGGTTGATCCACATGATCAGGATGAACAGGAAGCTGATGACGTACGCCGCATAGACGGGCCACTGGCCCAGGAGTCCGTCCACCAGCCTGCCCCGTTCGGCGAGGGGCGGGACTTTCAGGTCGAGTACGAGCAGCGTGATCGCAATCGCGAAAACGCCGTCGCTGAAGGCTTCGACCCGTCCCGTCTCTTTGCCGTTCGCGGCGGAACGGGGGTCGGCGCTAGAGGCCGCGCGGCCCACCCGCGACGTAGATCACCTGACCGCTCACAAAACTCGACTCGTCGCTGACCAGGAAGGCGACCACATTGGCGACGTCCTCGGGCTTGCCCGTCCGCCGTACGGGTGTCCGCGCCGCGGCGTCTTTCTTGAACTGTTCCCAGTCCATGCCCATGCGCTCGGCTGTTTGCTGGGTCATGCGCGTCTCGATGAACCCGGGCGCAACCGCGTTGACGTTGACGTTGAACTGACCCAGCTCGATCGCCAGCGTGCGCGTCAAACCTTGCAGGCCAGCTTTGGCCGTCGAGTAGTTTGATTGGCCGCGGTTGCCCAGCGCCGACGTCGACGAGGTGAAAATCATCTTGCCGTACTTCTGCTGGACCATGTACTTCTGCGTCGCCCGCGCCGCGTTGAACGAGCCTTTGAGATGGGTATTGATCACTCCGTCCCAATCGTCGTCCGACATCTTGAACAGCAAGTTGTCGCGCGTGATACCTGCCACGGCGACCAGGATGTCGAGGCGACCAAATTGGTCCGCGGTGCGCGCCGCCGCTGCTTCGACCTGCTCGCGTTGGGTGACGTCGACCGGGATGGCGAGCGCTTTGCCGCCAGCGCCGCGAATCGCCGCGGCCGTCTCCTCCGCCGGGGCCGGGTCCATGTCCGTGATCGCTACCGCGGCGCCTTCAGCAGCCAACTTGGCGGCTGTCGCCGCGCCAATTCCACGTCCCGCGCCGGTCAGAAATGCCACCCGACCGTCCAGTCGTCCCATCCCGCCGAGAGTACCACGGCCATCTTCTGCCGCTTCTGCATCTTGGCCATACTGTCTCCGTACGTGACTGACTCTCAGCCGTCTGCCGCGGCGCCCTCCCGCGCGACCAATCTCGTCGTCGCGCGCATGTTCGAGGAGATCGCCCAGAGCCTCGAAGTCGCCGGCGAGCAGACCCACCGCTTGCGCGCCTACCGTCGCGCCGCGCGCGGCGTCGCCGCCGCCGGACCCATCGCAGACCTCGCCGCGCAAAACCGCCTGCGCGAGATTTATGGCGTCGGCGCGGCGCTGGAAGCCCTCATTGCCGAATTCCTCGAGACCGGCGCCATGCGCACGCATACACGCCTGATCGAGCAGCATCCGCCTGGCCTGGCGCCGCTGCTGCATGCTCGCGGTTTTGGACCAGCCGCCGTCCACGCGCTGCATGAGTCACTCGGGGCGACCGATCTCGATACCGTCGAGCTCGCCGCCCACAGCGGCCGGCTGGCCGAAGCGCTCGGCCCGAAGCGCGCTGAAGAGCTGATCGCCCAGCTGCCAGCGCTCCGCAACCCGATCAGGAGCTTGCGCCTCAAGTCAGCCTGGGAGACCGCGCGTAGCGTCGTCGAGCTGCTCAGCGAAGCGCGCCCACGGCCACTCGCGATTGAAGTCGTCGGCGCCGCCCGACGCATGTGCGAAACAATTGAGGGCGGCCTCGACCTCGTCGCGGTCCTCGCGGACAGCAACAGCCGGACCCAGAGCGCCATGCTCGACCTGCTGGAGGAGCTCCCGAGCACCGTTCAGGTCATCGAGCGCGACACCACGCATGTGACGGTGCGGCTCTACGACAGCGTCGAAGTCCGCCTTTTTGTCACTTCGCCCGATGCCTCTGGCGCGGCGCTCATCTGGCACACCGGCTCGGCCGCTCATCGGCAACGTCTCGAAGTGCTTGCCGCCAGCCGCGGTCTGACGCTCCGCCCGGATGGCTTGTTCCGCGAGACGAGGCGCGTCGCTGGCGCCGCCGAAGAGGACGTGTACCGCGCCCTCGACTTGCCCTGGATCGCGCCCGAGCTGCGCGAAGACGAGGGTGAGATCGAGGCCGCCCTGGCTGGCTCGCTACCCCACCTGATCACGGAAGCCGACCTCCGGGGCGACCTGCACTGCCACACCAATTGGACCGACGGCTCGGCAACGTTAGAAGACATGGCCCGCGCGGCACGCGCTCGGGGCTATCAGTACATGGCGCTCACGGACCACAGCCGTTCGCTCACGATCACCAACGGCTTGAGCCTGGAGCGGCTCGAAGAAGCCCGCCGCCTGGTTCAGCAAGTCAATCAGCAGTTGGCGCCTTTCGTCGTCCTGCTGGGGACCGAGATGGACATCCTGGAGGACGGCCGGCTCGACTACCCGGACGATGTACTGGCCACGCTCGACTACGTCTCCGCGTCAGTTCACAGCCGCTTCAAGCAGACAGAAGCGCAGATGACGCCCCGCATCTTGCGCGCGGTCACCCATCCGCTGGTGCACACGCTCAACCATCCCCACGGCCGCCTGCTGGGTTCGCGACCGTCCTACGCCGTTGACATGCCACGGGTGATAGCTGCCGCGACGGCGTCCGGCTGTGCGCTCGAAGTCAGCGCTGATCCAGCAAGAATGGACCTCGATGGCGGCTGGGCCCGACGCGTACGCGAAGCCGGCGGTCGCTGCACGATCAGCTCCGACGCCCATTCGACACTCGATTTTGACAACATCTGGCTAGCCATAGGCAGCGCGAGACGCGGCTGGCTCGAACCTCAGCACGTCCTCAACACGAGCGACCTGGAGGAGTTCCGCCACCTCCTCCGCCGCCCGCGTGGAGTGAGTCCCTGATGAGACTGGTCTTTTTTGGACACGCCGGCGCCCGGCGCGGCTAAGGTGTCGCGCATGATGACCAGGGCGCTCGCCGTCGCCGTGACGTTCCTAACGCTCAGCGCCTGCGGCCCAGTGGCCTCGAGCCCAGCGCCAACCGCTACGGTGCCAACTGCCAGCGCGCCAGCGACAGCCGGCCCCACCACGCGGCCCGTTACGGCCACCGCCGCTTCTGCCACCGGGCCAACCGTCGGCACCTCGCAGGCGGTGAAGCTGACCCTCGATCCGAGCGCCAGCTCCGCTACCTATCACGCCCGTGAACAGCTCGCTGGCAAACCTTTGCCTACCGAAGCCGTTGGGACCTCCAAATCGGTCAGCGGAACGCTGCTCGTCAGTGCTGACGGCAACATCCAGGCTGACCAGTCCCAGATCACCGTCGACCTCACCCAGCTGCAGAGTGACGAGAGTCGCCGCGACAACTGGGTCAAAGGCAATACGATCCAGACCAGCCGTTACCCACACGCTGTCTTTGTCCCCAGACAAGCCCAGGGCCTACCCTCACCTCTGCCCACCTCAGGTCAGGCCAGCTTTGAGCTCAGCGGGGATCTGACCGTCCACGGTGTCACCAAAGCGGTGACCTGGCAGGTCACCGCTCAGTTCACCAACCAGGCGGTCAGCGGCAATGCGACGACCAGCGTCAAGATCACCGACTTCGGTATGTCGCCGCCGACAGTCGGCCCGGTCCTCGGCATCGAGGACGGGCTGACCCTCGAGCTCGCCTTTTCCGCCGCCCGCGAAGCCTGAGCGCTACACGCCAGAAGCAGCGAGCACCGCTTCCGCCGCCCGAGCGGCATCCGGTGTACGTGACAGAAAGCTGCGTTGGGCGGCCAGCAGGCCACTCCCCAGCTCCACCGGCAGACCCATCTGCGCAAACGTCAGCTCGATCCCACCGAGCGTCGCCAGCACTTCCAGCTCATTGAGCGCACCCAGGTGACCAATCCTGAATGCTACGCCGCTCAGCTCGCCGATCCCGCCGCCAAGCGACAGCTGGTAGCGCTCTCGCGCCTGCTTTGTCAGCTCGTTCGAATCGAAGCCAGCGGGCACTCGGACCGCGGTGATGGTGTTCGACGCATTGGCCGGCTGCTCACACACCATCGCCAGGCCCCAGGCGCGAACGGCAGCGCGTACGCCTTCGGCCAAACGGCGGTGGCGCTCGTAGACGGCGGGCAATCCTTCTTCGTCAACCAGCATGCCCAAAGCTTCACGCAATCCAAAGAGCATGAGCGTTGCCGGCGTGTACGGGAACAGGCCAATGCGGTTCTCCCGCATGATCTGGGTCCAGTCCCAGAAGTGCCGGGCCGATCCGCCGTGCTGTTCGCCGACGGCAATCGCCTTCTTGCTGACGCCCAGAATGCCGAGCCCGGGTGGCAGCATCAAACCCTTCTGACTGCCGCAGATGACGATATCGACGCGCCAGTCATCCATCCGGAACTCGATGCTCGCCAGCGAGCTCACCGTGTCGACCACCAGCAAGGCATCGTGCTTAGCCGCGTCCATCGCCCGCCGGATCCCAGCGATATCGATGGTCACACCCGTGGACGTCTCGTTATGCACAACCATCACGGCGCGGTACGGCTTGGCGGACGTGTCAGCCTTCAGACGGCGTTCAACCTCGTTCGGATCGACCTCCTGCCCCCACCGCAGCTGGACCTCATCGACTTCGAGTCCGAACTTGCGGGCGATGACCCCTACGCCGCCGCTGAACGTGCCGTAGTTGAAGGTCAGGACGCGATCGCCAGGCACGAAC
>DASYKL010000231.1:0-7892 GCA_035995405.1 Chloroflexota bacterium | reverse complement strand
ACGACACACTCCAGGCCCAGGCGGAGGAGCTTGGCGAGTGGAATCGTACACTCGAGCGTCGCGTCGATGAGCAGGTAGACGAGCTTCAACGACTGGGCCGGCTGCGTCGTTTCCTATCACCGCACCTGGCTGATCTGATCGTGTCGGCTGAGGGTGAAGCTTTGCTCGAGGGACATCGGCGGCTGATCGCGGTGTTGTGTTGCCGTTTGGCTGGCTTTGAAGCGCTGGCAGAATACGCTGCCCCCGAGGACATCCTGACGGTGCTCGGCGAGTACCACGAAACCCTGGGCGGGGTGATTTTCGAGTATGAAGGGACGGTCGGACCGCTGCTTGACGATCGGTTGACGGTGTATTTCAACGATCCGCTGCCAGTCGACAATCCGGCTGGACAGGCGGTCAGGATGGCGCTCGCGCTGCACTCGCATATGGAGGCGGTGACAGCCGTGTGGGGCAAGCGCGGACTCGCGCTCGATTTCGCACTTGGGCTTGACCTCGGCTACGCAACGTTAGGCACCATTGGATTTTCCGCCAAGCGCGACTACGTCGCCGTTGGATCCGTCGTCCGCATCGCCTCGGGCCTGTGCGATCGGGCGCAAGGGGGCCAGATTCTCATCACACTTCGCGTCCAGGCGGCGGCTACAGGCCAGGTGGAATCGAGCAGTTTGGGCGAGCACTCGATAGCTGGCGTGGCAAGACCACTGGCAGTGCTGCAAGTTTTGAAAAACTCCTCAGGTGGCCACCACCTGTCACCGGCCATTCCAACGCTCGACCCCCTTGTTGAACCACTCAGCGAGCGGGAGCTCGAGGTCGCCGCCCTGGTCGCACAAGGCCTCAGCAATCGCGATATCGCGCGGCATTTGATCATCGCCGACGCGACCGCCGTGCGACACGTCGCCAATATCCTGAACAAGCTCGCTTTCCGCTCACGCGCACAGATCGCGGTGTGGGCGGACAGGCAAGGACTCCAGCCACCCTCCTGAACCACATCCAGCTACATAGTTCGAGCGCCCTGGGATGGTCGGTTTAGACCATGTCAGAACGTGGTTGGTGTCCCTAGGCTGTACGCATCTCACCGAGGGAGCACGACTGCCGTGTATACCAAAGCGATACTTACGGTTCCGCTGCTCGCGATCGTGTTTCTTTTGACCAGCGCAACGGCGATGGCGCAGACGGTTCCATTTGCGCATGACGGGCAAAGACTCAACGATCAGTCATCGGCTATCCAGGCCATGTTCCGCACGGTGTGGGGTGACCTGGCGGCGGAGCGCTGGGTCGACGAGCGCAACACGGAACTAGCCGCTGCTCAGACCGGGCACGTCGTGCGGATCGCGTACTTCGCGTCCGGAGTCCCCACATTCGGGCCCGCGTCGGAACCTGGCATGTTCATGCTTGGCCTGCGTGAACACGGCTACGTTCCGGGCGAGAACGTCACCATCGACTGGCGCTTTGGCGAAGGGCAAAACGAGCGACTCGCGGGCCTCGCCGCCGAGTTAGCTCAGCTGTCCCTGGATGCGATCGCCGTTTCGGACACCCAGGCGGTCCTGGCCATCCAACAAGCCATGCCCACGACACCGATTGTCATCACCATGGTTTCGGACCCCGTCGGAGCCGGGCTGGTCGCGAGTCTCGAGCGGCCGGGCGGCAACGTGACGGGAGTTGCCGGCCTTGATCCAAAGCTCAGCGCGAAACGCCTGGAGCTCCTCACCCAGGCGTTGCCGGGCGTGAGCCAGGTGGCGGTCCTGCGGAACGCCGGGAATCCGAGCTCAGCTGGGCCACTGAGAGATCTGGCTGCCGCGGCCGAGACATTGCATATTCGCCTGATCTCGATGGATGTGCGGGCTTCGGAGGATCTGCCGTCGGCTTTCGAAGCGGCCACCGGGGACGGCGCCGAGGCGATCATTGGCATCTCCGACATCCTGTTTGCGTCGCCTGCGAATCGGGCACAGCTGATACAGCTCGCAGAGCGGAATCATTTGCCGATGATGCACCAGAGCCGGCCGATCGTGGACGAAGGCGGCTTGATGTCGTTCTCCCCGCGCACCGGGGCGGGGGCTCGGCGCGCGGCCGATTATCTGGACAGGATTGTCAAGGGAGCGAAGCCAGCGGACCTCCCAATGGGTGTGCCAACGGACTTGGAGCTCGTCATCAACCTTAGAGGTGCCGAAGCGATCGGGATCGATGTCCCTGCTGGCGTTCTCGCGCAAGCGTCCGAAGTGCTCCGCTAAGGCAGGTGAGATAACTGCGGAGGCGCGGTTTCGTGTGGCGTGGCGAGCGCGAAGGACACCGCTTCAGCCATGGTCATCGCGGCGCCCGCAGCCCAGGCCGCCTCAAAGGCGACTGGCGTCAGCATCGCCCGGCACGCCGCCAGGCTGGCGTCCACGCGGGCCGGATCGATGCTCAGCACGGACGATACGGCGCGCCGATCGCCGACCCGCTCTCGCAGCGCCGCCACCGCGCCAAATAGACACGCCGACCGTTCCGCTTCGCCACACGCTGCACTCACCTGGGCCAGCAGCCACAGGTCCATCGCGACTTTGCCCCACAAGCCAAGGTCTCGCAGCACGGGCAGGCTCTCGTGGAGGAGCGTGCGCGCCTGCTCATATTCGTTGCAGAACCAGGCGACCTGAGCGAGACCGCTCAGCGAGCTTGCCACCCCGTAGGCGTCGTCTTGCTCGCGCTTCATGCGCAGACTCTCCTCATGCAAGGCCCTGGCGCACGCGTAGTCACCGCGCCCCGCCGCTTGTCGACCCAACGAATGGAGTGCCCAGTACGCATTGAGTCGATCCCCCGCACTGCGGGCAACCGCCAGGCCCGCGCGCCACAGCACGTCAGCCGTGGCGCTCTGGTGTTTTGCCTGGGCGTTGCTGCCGAGCGCGATCAGCGTATGGGCGATTCCCGTCTGATTGTCCAGGTCGCACCACAGGCGAAGCGCCTGGCCCAGTTGTGCATCGGCTTGCGCGGTGTCGCCGTGATAGGTCGCGAGCCTCCCCGCGGCGCCGAGTGCCCTGGCCAGGGCGCCTGCCGGTGTCGCTGGAGTCGCTACCCCGAGCAAGGCTGTCAACCATTCGCGGCCTTCCGTCGATCGGTTGTGCAGGTCCCAGTAGCGATACAGCGCACCCGCCAGACGAAGCCCCGCAGTGGTATCGCCGCGATCGAGGCAGCCGCGCAGTGCTGCCCGGATGTTGCTTTCCTCACGCTCGATCGTCTCGAACCACGTCCGTTGCCGCGGACCGCGCCAGTCACTCCCGAATTGTTCGCCCAACTGCAGATACCACTCCATGTGGCGGGACAGGAACCGGAGCTCGTCGCCCGACCGCTGCAGTTGCTCCAGCGCATACGCCCGTACGGGGAAAAGCAGGCTATACCAGGCCGCTTCCCCTCGCGCCTGGGCGACCACGAGCGACTTGTCCACCAGGCAACCCAGTAAATCGAGCACGTCCCGACTCGGAAGGTCGTCCCCGGCGCAGACGCCTTCGGCGGCTTCGACCGTCCAGCCTCCGGCGAACACCGCCAACCGGTCAAACAGCATCCGCTCAGGTGCCGGGAGCAGGTTGTAGCTCCAGTCCAATGCGCCGCGCAGCGTTCGCTGGCGATCCACTGCCGTGCGGCCGCCGCCCGTCAGCAGTCGCATCGTGTCGTCCAGACGCGCCGCGATCTGCTCGACCGTGAGCATGTTCACCCGCGCCGCGGCTAACTCGACCGCCAGCGGCAGACCATCGAGGCGCTCGCAGATCGATGCGATTGCAGGTGCGTTCGCGTTGGTGACGGCAAAGTCTGGTCGAGCTCTCACCGCGCGTTGAAGAAACAAGCGCCCGGCATCAGACTGGGTGACCTGCTCGATCGAGGCCAGCTGTCCGACGGGTGGCCGTGACATGGTCGGCACGCGCCACGCGAGCTCGGCGCGGATCCCGAGGGGCTCTCGACTGGTTGCCAGGATTCGCACGCTGGGGCACGCGACGAGTACCGCCTCGGCCAATTCGGCGCACGCCTGGACCAGATGCTCGCAGTTATCCAGTACAACGAGCACCGCGCGGTCACGGATCGCGGCCAGCAGTGTTTGCTGCAGCGGATGGTCGGGCTGTTCCTCGATGCCAAGGGCTGAGGCCACCGCTCGAACAACCAGGGCGGGATGCGCCACCGCCGCCAATTCCACCAGCGCTGCCCCCGACGCGTAGTCGGCCGCAAGATTTCTGGCGACTTCGAGCGCAAGCCGCGTCTTGCCAACGCCCCCCGTCCCGACCAGTGTCAGCAGCCGCGTGGTCTGGAGCAGCCGGCCTGCTTCCGCGAGCTCGTGCGTCCGACCCAGGAAGCAGGTTGGCGGAACGGGCAGGGGCGTGAGATCCGAGCCCCGATTGGGCGCAGGAGCATGGCTGGCCGCCAGCAGGGCGGCCAATCCGCCGGCATCCAGTCCCAAGCCCATACCGAGCCGCCGGACCGTTCGTGGGTGTGGCGAGCGACGCGCGCCGCGTTCCAGGTCGGCGATGCCGCGTCGGCTCAGCCCGGCGCGCTCCGCCAGCTCTTCCTGCGTCAACCCCGCCGCGGCTCGATAGCTGCGTAGCTGATCACCGAACAACTTCGACCCCATCACGCTGCCGCGTAACCCCTCGGCACCCCGCACGCCGATGGTAGCGCCCGGTTGCGTACAGATTGCGTACATCCCGCGCCTGGGAGAGTCTGGCGCTGCTACGTATGCTGCGTTCGTCTCATGAGCTGCGGCGTGCTTCATCATCGGCGTGCTGACCGGGGGAGGCGTATAGTCGACAACTCGCCGAGCGAGGCGAGAGGGATGTGTTTGCCTTTGGCGCTCTGTTGGCCAGACCCAGCCGGAGGGAATGGAGGCAGGATGCAATGCGTGTACTGACCGATCGGCGCACCGTGCTGCGGCACGTGCTCCGTGCGATCGTCGTACTCGGGGGCGCCCAACTCGCGACGGCCTGCTCGTCGACTGCCCCGGGCGGCCAATTGGGCCCCAATTCGGCGGCAGCCAACGCGACCTCTCAGCCCGGTAACCCGACCGTCGCTTCGGCTGCCCCCGCGAGTGGTCGGCGTGGGGATACGCCGCTGGTCTATTTGAATCAGTCGCGGGGGCAGGCGGCACCGCTGGAGGCGCTCGCGCAACGCTACGCGGAACAGACCGGCGTGGCTGTCACGATCGATTCGCCCGGGCCGATCGATTATCCGAAGAAGCTGCAGGCCGCGTCGCAGGCAGGCAACATGCCCGATGCGTACTACGCCGTCGCCGCCGATATCGCGCCATACTACAAGGCCGGCTGGGCGCTCAACCTCGAGACTGAGTTGGAAAAGGGCTGGAAAACCAACTTCTCGTCCGCCGCGCTCAAGCTGTCATCGTGGTCCGACGGCAATCCCGCGGGTGTCCCGCGCGGCATTTACAGCGCACCGTGGGAGATCAGCACCTTCGCCGTCCTGTACAACCCGGCCCATTTCCAGAAGGCAGGCCTCGACCCTAAACAATCCCCCGCCACGATGCACGAGCTCCTCGAGAGCCTTAAGCGCATCCGAGCAGCCGGTATCGGACCGTTCAGTCTTGCGGCCGAGTGGGTGCCGCGATTTGTCCGAGGGTACGCATCAAACTGGCTGACAGACGAGGAGATCGAGGCCACGCATGCCGGTCGGGCGTCGTGGACGGCCGATGGTTGGAAGCGTGGGCTGCAGATCATCGCCGATTTGCGCGACGCGGGCGCGTTGTTGAACGACGCCCTACCCACCGGCGACGTGACCAATCCGAACGTGGAAAAGTCGTTCTTCAACGTGCGTGAGCTGGCCTGTTCGTATGACAACACGGCTTCGGTTGGCGTGCAGCGCACCACCGCTCCCGAGTTTACGGAGTTCGGCTCGTTTCCCTTTCCCAGGGCCGCTGATGGAAAGCTCGCGCCGCGCGCGATCGGCAATCCGGGAAAGAATGGAGTGATCAACGCGAAAGGCCCGCGCGTCCCCGAAACGCTCGCATTCATCAAGTGGCTGACGGATGTGCCGCAGTCGCAGTTCCTGATGGACCGCGTGCCACTTGTGCCCGCGAATCCGGCTGCACTCGATCCGAAGCTGGTTTCGCCGCAGATCGCTGGCTTCGCGGATCTCGTCGACAAGATCCAGATCGTGCCGACCGCCATTTCCGCGGTGGTCAACGACACACTCATCAAAGGCGCCCAATCCATCGTGCTGAAAGAGAAGACGGTCGATCAGGTGCTGGACGAGCTCGATCGGGTGCAGAAGAGCGGCTGAAACCGGTGCAGTGACGACGGCCCGCGACGCACAGCCGCTGGCGGTGCGCAATTCGGCGTTGGCAGTCCGCGGCGGCAGCGCTCGCAGGTGGCGGTATCGCCGTGCATTGACGGGCTATCTTTTCCTGCTGCCAGCGATGGTGCTGATCGGCGCTTTCACGCTCGTGCCCTTTGCGCAGGGCATCATCCTGAGCTTTCAAGACTGGGACGGTGTGGGGAGCGACACACCGTTTGTGGGATTCAGCAATTACCAGCGCGCACTGGCCGACGGCATCTTCTGGGCATCGATGGGCACCGCCGCCGTCTTCGGGCTTATCGGCTTCATCATCGGCAACGGCGTGTCACTCGGCATGGCGCTCACCGTCAATCGCATACAACGCGGCGCGATTGTCTATCGCACCGCGTTTTATCTACCGGGCGTCTTTTCGGTGATTGTCGTGGGGATGCTCTTCAGCTGGTTGTTCCAGCCCACCGTCGGCTTCGTGAATCGCGGTCTCGAGGGGGCGGGGCTTGGCTTCCTCAAGCACAACTGGTTGGCGGATCCGGTAACCGCCCTGCCGACGGTTGCGGCGGTGTACGTCTGGTATCACTGGGGCTTTGGCTTCCTGCTGTTCCTCGCAGGGCTGCAAGGGGTACCGCGCGAATTGCATGAGGCGGCGGCGATCGATGGGGCAAACGCGCTGCAGCGCTTCCGTCATATCACCTGGCCCCAGTTGCTGCCGGTCACGAGCATCGTCGGTGTGTTGACGCTGTTGGGCGCGCTGCAAATCTTCGGCACTGTCCAGGTCCTGACCAACGGCGGGCCTGGCTATCACACCGAAGTGCCGGCGCTGCACATCTATAAGGAAGCATTTCAGTCACACCGTTTCGGTTCGGCGGCGGCGATGTCGGTGTTGTTCGGCGCAATCCTTGTTGCACTCTCGCTGCTGCAGATCTGGATTGCTCGCCGCTTCACCAACGTGGAGGGTGACTGAGTGCAAATTGCTTCGGCTGGTGGTGTTCAGGCGCCTCGCGCAAAGACGTCATCGCGACGGCCCCCGTCTCGTAATCGGCAATGGGTCTGGCGGTGGAGCGGGCGGGTGGCATTGCACGCAGTCCTGCTGATCGTGGTCGTGCTGGCGCTGTTCCCGATTGTCTGGCTGGTGACCGGCTCGCTGCAGACAATTCGCGAGCTGTACGACGGAGTCCACGTCTTGCCCGCGGCCCCGCAGTGGCAAAACTACGCGATCGCGTGGGAACGAGGCAACCTGCGCACCTATTTGCCCAATAGTCTGCTCTATGCCACGTCCGTCGTCGTGTCCGTTGTAATGGCTTCGAGCATGGCCGGCTACGCGCTCGCACGCATTGCATTCCCCGGCCGAAACGTCATCATGGTCGTGCTCCTGGCAATCCTGATCGTGCCGCTGCCCGCGTCATTTATCGCTATCTACAAGCTCCTGGTCGGCGTCGGACTCGCCGACACGCGTCTGGGCTACGTCGCGGTGTTGGCCGCGGGCGGACTACCCGTTTCCATCTTCATCATGCGCGGCTTCTTCGTTCGCCAGCCGCGCGAGCTCGAAGAAGCGGCCGCCCTCGACGGGTGCTCGGCTTTCGACATCTTCTGGCGAGTCATGCTGCCGCTGGCACGGCCGGGTTTGGCCGCTGTGGCCATCA
>DASYKL010000230.1:0-4038 GCA_035995405.1 Chloroflexota bacterium | reverse complement strand
GTGACCCGCACCAGGTGCAGCAACGCGTCGCGACCGCTGCAACAGCGGAGATAGGGCCGCAGCTCGTCGGCCTCGACGCCCGCGGCGGCAGCCAGGCTGCGCTGCAGCGCGCGGATCGCGGTGGCTGGCCGCTCTTCGATCCAGGCGTAGACCTCGACGCGATTGCACGTCGACAGCAGCAGCGTGGCCAACTGGCTCGGCGCGTACGTGCGCCAGGCGGCGTCGTCGAAAGCGAACCGCTCGCGAATATCCAGCGGCGCCGCGTGATGGCTCAATCCGACCATCACCAGGCGCGACATCAGACCACCGCCTCCGGCGCCAGGGCGCTACGCACCGCGTCGACCAGAGCGCCCATCGATGTGGTCGTGGCGACCGCATCGACTCGCAAGCCCGCCTCGCGGGCCGCCAGCGCAGTTGTGTCGCCCAGACACACCAGTGCCGCGGCCTGGATCTCTGGTTGCAGGTTAGCCGCGAGCAGCGCGCCGAGCGCCGACGGACTGCAAACGGTGATCGCGTCGAAATGACGACCACGGACCTCGGAGGCGAGCACGAACGGCTCCGCCGCGGCCGTGCGGTAGGCCACCGGCGCAACGACGTTGACGCCTAGGCCGCGTAACCCGTCCAGGAGCTCGTCGCGGCCTTCTGCACCACGCGGCACCAGAACCCGCTCACCAGGTTGGAGATGCGGTCGCAAGGCCTCCAGGGCAGCCGCCGCGCTGAAGCGTTCGAGTGGGATGTGGGGCGTGAGCCCGAGCGCGGCGGCCGTCGCCACCCCGGACACGATGCGCGCGCTGCGCAGCTCGACAACCAGCGCGCGACCGGCGTTCTGGCTGGCGAGCACGACCCAGGCAAAGCGCCCGGCGCGCAACCCATCTCGCGCTGCGGACAGGTCGGCGGTATCCCAGGCGCGGATGACCTGAATGGCTGGCGCCTCGACAGCGCTGAAGCCCGCGCCAGTCAGGAGCAGCGACAGCTCGGCCGCCTGGCCTCGCGGCCGCGTGTTGAGGACGATCTGGCCGCTCATGCGTACAGCACCCGTCGCTGTTCGCCGGCAGCTGGTGCGCGTAAATGCTCGGCGAGCCGATCGGCCAGCTCTTCCGGCGCATCTAGCCGGCCGACTAGCGTCGCGACGACGAGTGTGCCGTCTTCAGTAGCCAGCCCGCCCAGCAAGTGCAGCGCGCCATCGGGTGAGGGCGTGCCGAGTGCCCCGACAGGCAATCGGCAGCCGCCATCGAGATTGACCATCAGCCGCCGCTCAGCTCGGACGGCTGCCGCCGTGGCGGGATCGTGCAACGGCTCCACGAGCTTGGCGACATCGCGGTCACCAGCGCGGGCTTCGATGGCCAGGGCGCCCTGGCCCGGAGCTGGCGGCAGGAGCTCGGCGTCGAGCACGACATACGCCGCCTCGAGCTCGAGCCGTCGTATGCCAGCCCGAGCCAGTACCACCGCTTCGTATTGACCCTCGCTCATCTTCCGCAAACGCGTCTCGACATTGCCGCGGATCGGAACGAATTGCACATCGGGTCGCTGGCCGTGCAGGAACGCGACTCGGCGAGCACTGCTGGTGCCAACCCGAGCGCCTGGCGCCAGTGCTTCGAGGCCACGACCGTCAGCGGTCACCAGCACATCAAGCGGGTCGTCCCGCACGGGTATCGCGGCCAGCGTGAGATCAGCGGACAGCGCTGGCGGCACGTCTTTGAGGCTGTGCACGGCCAGGTCGATTTCTTCGCGTAACAATGCAGCTTCGAGCTCCTTGACGAATACGCCAGTACCCCAGTCGCCTGATGGGAGATTGGTGGCCTGGCTGCGATCACCGCCGGTGTTGATTTCAATGGTTTCGAGCTCGAGGTCAGGATGGGCTTCCATGAGTGCCGCCGCAACCAGACTGGTCTGTGTCCGGGCAAGTGTGCTCGAGCGTGTTCCAAGACGAATTAGACGCGTGCCCACGTAGTTCCTTTCGTGATGGCTGCGTCCCAGACCACCACCTCACCAAGCACGACGTCGCGTAGCGCGTCGATGAAGTCGGGGTCGGCGTTCGGCGCGTCGACGCGCACGAACGAGCGGAAGCCGGCGCTCACAGCTTGATCGCGGCCGGCGATGTCCACGTCGTACAGGGTTTCGAGATGATCGGCGAGGAATTGCACGGGCGCAACGATAACGTCGTGGTGGCCCGCTGCTGCCAGCTCCGGTAAGACATCGAGCAGGTCAGGTTTCAGCCACTCTTCGGGGGTATGGCCCGCGCTCTGGTAGACGAAGGACCAGCGTTCGGGCGCCAGGTCGGCTGCTTCGGCTACCGCGCGGGCGGTGTCCTTCAGCTGGTCGATGTAGTGCGGCTCGCGGTCGACCACGCGACGTGGCAGGCTATGCGCGGTCAGCAGCACCGGCACGCGGTCGCGCATGTCGTCTGAAAAACGGGTCAGGGCGGCGCGAATGCGGCTGGCAAGCACGTCGAGGAACGCGGGATTCAGGTGCCACGCGCCGACCGTCCGAACGGGTAGATCGCCCGCCGCCTGAGTGAGGGTTGAGCCATAGTCGCCCATTAAGGTGGCGGAGTACTGCGGTGACAGGATCAGACCGACCAGTCGCTCAGCGCCAGCCGAGCGTAGCGCCGAAACGGCGTCCACCACCGATGGTTCCGAAAAACGCATGCCCGCGGCGACGGCGTAGTCCGAGCCAAGAGCGGCGGCGAGGGCAGAGGCCTGGCGCTTGGAGATGTCGATCAGCGGCGACATACCGATGGCTTCGTACCGCCGCCGGAACTCGGCGGTCAGCTCGCCGTCTGGCACTCGTCCGCCACGGACACGCGTAAGGTATGCCGCTACGTCTTCCAGGTCGCGCGGCGACCCATATGTCATCAGCACGACGCCAGTGCGCATCAGCGTGCCGTCTCGAGATGGACCGTGTCGGTGAGCCGCTTCAGGATGTCAGGGTCGGTCTCTGGCATGACACCGTGTCCCAGATTGAACACATGACCAGGTCGTCCGGCGGCTGCCGCGAGAACCTCGAGCGTGCCCGCCCGAGCGACGTCCCAGCCCGCCAGCGCATACGTTCCATCGAGATTGCCTTGAATCGAGCGGTCGTATCCGATTCGACGCCAGGCATCATCGAGCCGCACCCGCCAGTCCACGCTCATGACGTCGCTGCCGGCGGATGCCATCAACTCCAGAAGCGCCGCGTTACCGGTACCGAAGTGGATCGTCGGCGCGCCGAGCGGCCGCAGTGCATCGAAGATGCGCCGCATCCAGGGCAGAACCGAACGTTCGTAATCGGTCGGGCTGAGCGCGCCCACCCAGCTGTCAAAAACCTGGACGACATCCGCTCCGGCAATGATCTGGGCCTGCAGGTAGGCGATCATCCCGTCCGTCAAGCGATCCATGAGTGCCGCCCAGGTCTGTGGCTCGCGCAGCATCAGCGCTTTGGCACGGGCGTAGTCGCGCGACGGCCGGCCCTCGATCAGGTAACAAGCCAGGGTGAACGGCGCGCCGCTGAAGCCGATTACGGCCGCGCGGCCGTCAGCCAGCTCCGACTTGAGCGCGCGGATCGTCTCCAGCACAAACGGCACACCATCCTGGGCATTCAGATGGCGTAGCCGTTCGACACCGGCGAGATCCCGTATCGGCTCATGGATCACGGGTCCGAGATCGGGTTGGATCTCGAGCGAGACGCCCATCGGCTCAAGGGGCAACATGATGTCGGCATAGAGCACCGCGCCATCCACGCCGAGCTGTTCGACTGGCATCAGCGTCACCCGCGTGCACAGCTCTGGTGTCTTGGCCAGCGTCAGAATTGAGTACTGCTCGCGCAACTGGCGGTAGTCGGCCAGACTTCGGCCGGCCTGGCGCATGAACCACACCGGGGTGGCGTCGACCGGCTTGCAGCGAGACGCGGCGAGCATGCGCTCCGCACCGGTCATCGGACGAACGGCGACGGTCATCCGAGTAACTCCACGACCTCGGCAACGCTGCCCGCGACGCAGGTGAAGATGGGCGTCTCGCGCTCGGTATAAGCGCTCACTTCGCCGCCGCGCAGTTTTTCCAC
>DASYKL010000229.1:0-5200 GCA_035995405.1 Chloroflexota bacterium | reverse complement strand
GCTCCTCGCCAGGGTCGACCAGCCCGGCCGGCAGCTCCAGCATGTCGGCGTCGACGGCCGGCCGGTGCTGGCGCACCAGTAGCACGTCACCGTCGTGGTCCACGGCGACAACGGCTGCGCCGGGGGCGTGCTCGACGATTTCGCGCAACAGGCGACGGCCATCGGGCTGCGTCAGGTATTTCAACCGCAAGATGACGATGCGGCCGCGATAGAGCTCCTGCTCCGGTGGCTGAGTTTCCTCGTCCAGCGGCTCAGACGCCGCGCGCTGACGCTGATCTGGCTGAGGCTCGTCGGGCATCCGCGGCCCCAGTGTACTCACTGTATTCCGATAACTTACTTTCTTGTCAGTCAGCTATCCGGCCTGTCATACTGGGGCCTATGCACGATGAGGACGCCCCGCCGGGGGGCAATCGCTTCGCCGGCTGGCTGCAGGCCAGCATGCAGAATCGCGGCCTGACCCAGGCGCAGCTGGCGCGGACAGTCGGTGTGGCTGACACGCAGGTATCGCGCTGGCGGCGCGGCCAGGTCGTGCCGACCGTGCAATACCTGCAGCGGCTGGCCGATACGTTCGGCATCCAGCGCGTCACGCTCGATCAGCTCGTCGGTTTGCCAGTCGCGCAGGCTACGCCAGAAGCGGACGCGCACGTCGACGCCGAGCTGCAAGCCCATCAGGCACGGATTCGCGAAGTCATGCAGCGTCGTCTGCCGCCGGCCATGTGGCGGGCCTACGTCGATGCGTGCGTCGCGCTGGCCGAGGGGCTGGGCACATCGACGGCGCGCGCCGTACGCGACTCTCTGGCGGGCGAGGCTAACTCTGTTGCGGACAACGAGCCAAACGACGCCGCGCCACCAGAGCGGCCGATCGGTTTCCGACCCTGACCTGGCGGCCGTCGGCCGAGAGACCTGGCCATAGCGGTCGCTCAATGGCCTTGGAAAACAAACCCTGGAAGGAGAACGTTCTATGCATAGCGAACAGCGCCCGCCGCTGAACTACAGCGTGCCGATGGTGATCGAGCAGACCAGCCGCGGCGAACGCGCCTATGACATTTTTTCGCTCCTGTTGCGGAATCGCATCATCTTCCTTGGCACACCCGTCACCGAGGAAGTCGCCAACACCATCGTCGCCCAGCTCCTGTTCTTGCAGCAGGACGACGCCGACAAGGACATCCGCCTGTACGTCAACAGCCCCGGCGGGGAGGTGGACGCCGGTCTGGCGATTTACGACACCATGCAGCTTGTCGCGCCCGCGGTGGCGACGACGTGCGTCGGCATGGCCGCCAGCGCCGCGGCGGTGATTCTGGCCGGCGGTGCCAAAGGTAAGCGCCTGGCGCTGCCGAACTCGCGGATGCTGATTCACCAGGCTTCGGCTGGCGTCCAGGGAACGGCCGCGGACATAGAGGTACACGCGCGGGAGATCTTGCGCCTGAACGCGCGGGTGACGCAGCTGATGGCGGCCGACACGGGGCAGAGCGTCGAGCGCATCGCCCAGGACATCAACCGCGATTACTGGATGAGCGCGATCGAAGCACGCGACTACGGGCTGATCGATGCGATCGTCGGAGCGACCGATGCGACGCTCGCGGCGGATCAGGCGGAAGCGGCGGTGGGCGATACCGCACCGCGGGCGGAACGGCAGAACGGTCGCGCCCACTAGCCAGACACCAGAGCGCCAGCGGCTAGTGCCCGCGTCCAACGCGATCGGCCGCTGGCGACTGGCGTTGTAGCCGTCTGGCGGTGTGGGCGGAGATCAGCGGCAGGGGTGGCATATGTCATATGGCATACTCCCCGTCGTCCTGCACATGGCTGATTCGTACGTGCTGGTCGTCGATGACGATCCGGCAATCCGCGGACTGGTTGCCGATGCTTTGCGTTTAGAGGGCTATATCGTCGACATCGCCGCTCATGGGCGCGAGGCACTGGATGCCGTTCGAGCTCGTCGGCCGGCGACCGTCATCCTCGACCTGATGATGCCGGTCATGGACGGCTTCTCGTTCATGGAGGCCTGCCACAAAGAACACCTGTGCCGCGACGTGCCGATCGTGGTCATCTCGGCGGCACAAGATGTGTTGCGGCAGCTCAACGACGTCACCGTCCACGCCTGCATTCAGAAACCGTTCGACCTGGATTACCTGGTCCGCACCGTCGGCCTGTATGCCCGGCCGAATGGTCAGGTGCATTGAGGGGTTGGGGGCTGGGAGTTGGGAGTTGGGGACGAAGGCTCAGGTTGCGAGTTGCCGCCCACGGCACCGGTCGGTGGCAGAAGAACTGTGCCCGCGCTGGCTCGTTGCTGATCGGCGCTGGGCGGCGGGGCGTTCGCGCGCTGCCCCTGATCAAACTGCGTAGGACGTGAGCGCGGAACGGGCGGGACCGCCACAAGGCCGAGACGGCTCAGCGCTCGCACCTCAGAGAGGGGCCGTTGCCGAAGACGAGCGAACCTTAGCCGGCGACCAGGCGGACTTTGCGTTTGCCTAGACTGATCAGCGCCGGCAGCTCTGCGGGGCTTACGGTGCGATCGGGCAGTTGGGCTTCGCCGTTCAGCTTGAGCGCGCCCTCGCGGGCGTGACGTTTGGCGGCATTGCGTGACTCGGCCAGGCCGGCCTGGACGGCCAGGTCGACCAACGACGTCGGCTCAGTCAGGGTGACGCTCGGACCCTCGTCCTGGCCGTTGCCGCCGAAGCGGGCGTGTGCCGTCTCTTGCGCTCGACGCGCCTCGGCTTCGCCGTGGGTCACGCGGGTGGCCTCAAAGGCCAGGACCTCTTTGGCGCGGTTGATATCGGCGCCGCTGAGCTGCTCGAGCTCGGCAATCTCATCGAGCGGCAAGAACGTGAACAGGCGCAAAAAGCGCCCGACGTCCGCGTCTTCGGTATTCCGCCAGTACTGGTAGTAGTCATACGGACTGGTCAGCACCGGGTCGAGCCAGATCGCGTTGCCGGCCGTCTTGCCCAGCTTCTCGCCGGACGACGAGGTGACCAGCGGCGTGGTCAGGGCGAACGCTTCGCCGCCGGTCGTGCGGTGAATCAGGTCGCGGCCGGCCAGGATGTTGAACCACTGGTCGTTGCCGCCGATCTGCAAGATGGTGCCGTACTCGCGGTACAGGTGCAGGAAGTCGTAGGCCTGGACCAGGGCGTAATTCAGCTCGATGAACGAGAAACTACCTTGCTGAAAGCGGTCTTTGTATGTGCCGTGCTGCATCAACTGGTTGACGGTAAAGTAGCGGCCGACGTCGCGCAGGAACTCGATCCATTTCAGCGGCAGCAGCCAATCGGCGTTGTTGACCAGCAACGCGCGATCCTGCGAGAAGTCGAGGTACGGCTGGAACTGGCGGCGGATGCCGGCCAGGTTGCGCTCGATGTCGGCGACGGACAGCAGCGGCCGCTCGCTCGCGCGCTCGCTGGGGTCGCCGATCATGCCGGTGCCGCCACCGACGACGGCGATCGGCCGATGCCCGGCGCGGAGGAAGTGGGCCAGGGCCATGATGCCGACCAGGTTGCCGGTATGAAGGCTGGTGGCAGTCGGATCGAAGCCCTGGTAGAGGGTGATCGGTCCGCGCTCGAGGGCGACCCGCAGGGCATCCTCATCGGAGACCTGGGCGATGAAGCCGCGGTCGCGGAGCGTGTCCAACACGTTGATGTCCGTGGCCACCGTCACCTGGTCATTGTAACGATCAGGGGTTGTCGTCATCTCGCGCGACAGAGCCGACAGCCGCAGCGGGAATCCTGAGACGGGGCGAAAAAAGCGTGGCAAATAAAAACGCCGTGCTGAGGGGTTCAGCACGGCGTCAAAACCGACAGTGCACCAAAGGGGGAGGAGGTGCTTCCTGTCGCATCAGGTAAGGCGGCGCGGGTTCGATACCGCGCTCATCTCGTGGTTATGGAGATCACTTTATCTTACGGCGTACGATAAGTCCAATTACAAGATTCGGGGATGGTGTTAAGCTGAGCTTATGGATCTGGCTCGACTGCGGGTCTTCCAGGCCGTTGCCGATGAGGCCTCCTTTTCACGCGCCGCGCGTACGCTCTTCCTCTCTCAGCCAGCCGTCACCCAGCACATCCGAGCCCTCGAAGCCGAGCTCGGCGTGCCGTTGTTCGATCGCCTCGGACGACGGACCACACTCACCCCAGCGGGCGAGACCCTCGCCCAGTTCGTGCCGCAGATTCTGGGTATGGTCCGCGCCGCTGAAGCCGCCGCGCGTGAGGCCGGCGGCGAGGCCAGTCGGACGCTCCGTCTGGGTGTCAGCGAAACGCTCGCCACGTATGTCCTGCCGCCGTTGCTGCGCGACCTGCAACGGCGGCTGCCCGAAACGGAGCTACGGCTGACCGTCGGCGACAGCGCCGCGCTGCTGGGGGCGCTGCTCAACAACGAGATCGAGCTAGCGTTCTGGCTGCGCGAAGGGGTCCACCCGCAGCTCGAACAATCAGAGCTCGTCCGCGAGCCCCTCGTCTGGGTACTGCCGCCGGGTGATCCGCTCGGCAACGCGACGCGCTTGCCGCCGAATGCGTTTCTGGAGCGACGGCTCATCTTGCGCAAGACGAATTCGGCGGCGCGACGAGTGATCCAGGCACTGCTGGAGCGGGAGAACGCCTTTCCGTCCAACGTGCTTGAGATGGACAACCTGGAGGCGATCAAACGTTCGGTGGAAGTGGGGTTCGGGGTCAGTATTGCGCCGCGGTCCGCGGTGCAGCGGGAGCTCGAGGCGGGAACGCTGTGCGTCGTCCCGGTGGATACGCCTGAGGCGCGGGTGACGTTTAGCTGGGCCCGCTTTGCAGGCCGACGGCTATCGGCGCCAGCGCGCGTATTTGTCGACATCCTGGAAGGTTTGCGACCACCGCCTGGGTAAACGACATACGGCCGGGGAGCCGGTCGGTGCGTCAGGTGATGGAAATGCTGGTGCGCCGATCGATCGCAAAGATCGATTTCGGAATGAGCGCGTGCACGCCGCGGGTTTTGTTGACGAACTGGGTTACGCGAAAGTTCACCGCGATGCTGGCCAGGCTGTAGGCGTCCATGGGCTCCAGGCCGGCGCGGCGGTTCAGGAAATCGATCACATTGCGCGTGGCCGTGCCGAAGGCGACGTTCAGGTCGGCATCGATGCCCATCGCTATCCAGTGGTCGGCGGTTTCGGCCATCGGCCATTGCCACGGCGCACCCTGGTGTAGCTCGACGCGCACCCGCACCTCGCGCATGGCCGACTCGAGGGCCT
>DASYKL010000228.1:0-4273 GCA_035995405.1 Chloroflexota bacterium | reverse complement strand
GCAGCCCTGAACGTCGCCGCGGCGAAGTGCCGATCTGTCGAGAGCGCCGCGGATGAAATCGTTCTGGCGGCGGACACCCTGGTAGTGATCGATGGCGAGGTGCTCGGCAAGCCGGCCAACGCTACAGACGCGCACGCGATGTTGAGCAGACTGCGTGGTCGACCGCACCAGGTGCTCACCGGTGTGGCGCTCCGCAGCGCCGACCAACGGCAGTGGGGCGCAGTGGTCTCGACCAGCGTCTTCATCCGGGCTTATCAAGATAAGGAAGTCGCGGCCTACGTCGAGCGCGGCGAGCCTTTCGACAAGGCGGGCGGCTACGCAATTCAGGACACTGACTTTCGGCCGGTTGAAAACGTCGCCGGCTGCTACCTCAACGTGGTGGGGCTACCGCTCTGCGCGGTTGGCGCGGGCCTGGCGGCGTTAGGTGTGGACAGCGCTCGGGCGGACGATCTACGGCCGCCGTGCAGTTTCTGTCGCACCGGTGGGCCGCTGGTCGCCATCCGCTCAACAAGCTGAGCAGCTATTTATCCGTTTTCGTTCTGATAGCGGCCGGCGTATCCCGCCAGCGCTGGCTCGCTCAAACGAAAGGCGACCAGCTGGGCGATGCGCGCGCCGCGCTGCAGCCGAACGCCGTGCGGATTGTTGACGACCAGCAAGCCTTCGCCACGGCCGTTGTAGCCCGCATCCCAGACCGCGGTCGGCACGTGTAACCCCATGCGCAGGAGACTCGACCGGGGAAAACACAGGCCGCCACAGTCCACGGGCAAGGCAACCGGTTCGGCGTAGCGAACGCCGTACGTCCCCGGCGGCAGATCGAGCCAGCCGTCGGCATCGAATGGCATCTCATGCCGCGTCGGCAAGCGGCGATCGTCGTTCGACACACCCAGCGCACCTCGCTCGTCGAAAGAGAGGATGGTGTCGAGCGACAGGTCGATGCCGTTCGGTTGGACGTGAGCCGCTACGGCCGCCGCATCGGCTAGCTGGACCACTCCGCGGCGGCGGAGCTCTTCGCCGCTCAGCACCCGCGCTGCCTTGTCGTTATGACGATTCGACCTTGCTTTTCTCTGTAGGTGGCTCTTCGTGGATCATGGCTTTCCAGACGGTTTCGGCCACTCGCCGCGCCAGCACGCTCCCGACTGCCATGAAGATCGACAGCAGCGCAGCCCAGATGAATTTCTTGATCACCGGTGATCGGCCACCCCTTTTTTTGTTGGCCGGCGGCTCCAATCTCGCGTCGCTGACGCGAACGTAGCCGCCATCTTCGGGTTCGAGTTTCAGCAGCACCCCGCTCGGGAGCAGTCCACGTTCGAGCTGGCGGCGCGACTGCTCCAGTCGTTCAGCCACTCGCTCTGCGGTGTCCGACAGCTCGCCACGAACCTGTTTGACGCCCCGCTTCAAGCGATTCTTCGGTTTGTTCCGCTCGCGGATGCCGTTGACCAACGCAAACGCGCCATAGGTAACCGCGCCCGCGACGACTACGCCAGCGACGCCGAGGAGTGTCGGGTTCTGACGTGCCCGCTCGACCACATCTTCTGTCGCGCGACCGCTGGTAATGCGGGCTTCGGTGGTCGCGACCGAGCGCAGGCCACCCTTCAAGCGTTTTTCGACCTCTTCGAGCGCGGCATTCATGTCGCCGCGCAGGCGAGTTATCTCGCGCTCCGTGTCCGCAGGTGTTTCACCCATTCGAGGTCCTCCTTGAGTGTTGCCCGCGTACGAGGTAGCGGCGGAAAGATCGACCTGGCCAGGCTGATCGCCGGCCGAATGAACCGACTCCAGGCAAACCAGGCCGCAGCGCCTGGGACCAGCACGCCCAACAACCAGCCTACCCAGGCGAGCGACTGCTCGCCGAACGGTGTGCCGAAGTGGATGTGGCCGAAGAGCCAGTTGAAAAACCAGATGAAGGCCGTCCAGGCCCAGATAACCAGAAGCAGCGCCGCGGCGATGGCGATGCCAGCACCGATGGCCATGCGCTTGACCGCGGTGATGGCCTCATCTTTGGCCTCGCCGATCTCCTGCTTGGCCAACTCGATCTGCCGGTCAGCCAGATCAGAGAGGTCGTTGATAAGCCGACCGATCAACTCGGGCAGCGTGGCCTGGGGTAGCGGTCCGCCGTGGGCTGGGTCGGCAGTGCCAGTCGGCAAAGCAGACCCAGAGCGTCCGTTGGCCCCGTCTCGCCCGTCTCGAGCCGGGGACGCGACCGCGCCCGGCTCGGGCGTAGTGAACGTCACCTCGCTAGTTTATCGGCTTATGCAAAGTGCGCTATCGCACTGGTGGCGAAGCGTCGGGGACAACGGCCGACCCGAACCGCTCACGGAGCGCCTCCTCGACCGCGGGCGACACCGAGCCCGGCACGATCAGGCCGCCGAGCGTCGCTGTCTGGCGCACCAGGCTGCTGGACAGGTAGACGTTTCTGGCGCTCGCCACGAGCAGCACCGTTGGCAGAGTCGGGGCGAGCTTCTGGTTCATCAGTGCGAGAGCAATCTCGGCATCGGCATCGCCAAACGGGCGCATACCACGCACCAATGCGCACGCCCCCAGGCTCTCGGCGTAGGGGGCGATAAGTCCGGCGTAGGCGGTGACCCGTACCCGCGAACGGACGTCGGCGGGCAATGAAGCGTCAAACAACCTGACGCGCTCTTCAGGCGAAAAGAGCGCGCCGGCTTTGTTGGGATTGAAAGCGACGACGACGACAAGCTCGTCGAAGATGTGCAGGGCGTTCTCGACCAGCTCGAGGTGGGCCACTGTCGGCGGGTCGAAGACGCCGGCGTACACAGCCAGGCGCGGCGTTCGGTCAAGACCGACGGGGTCGGACATCGTTTAACGCTACTCTTACTTTTGCGTTCGTTGCTCGGTTCGGAAAAGCAAACCTATACTCCCCGCCGCAGCTAGAGTTGCGATCAAGACATGCATTTCCAACCAGACTACGGACCGGTTCATACAAGAGGTAGTGCCGCGTGATCCGCGTGGAACACCTGACCAAGAACTACGGCCCGCGGGTGGCGGTCGCCGACGTCACCTTCGACGTCCAAAAGGGCGAGGTACTCGGGTTCCTCGGTCCCAATGGTGCGGGCAAGACGACGACCATGCGCATTCTGACTGGCTACTTGCCGCCCTCGGGTGGTCGCGTTGAGGTAGCTGGTTTCGACGTCGCCACCCATTCACTCCAGGCGCGGGCCAACATCGGCTATCTCCCAGAGACCGTGCCGCTCTATCCAGATATGAGCGTGCGTTCGTACCTCGACTTCATGGGCAAGATCAAAGGGGTCAAAGACCGTCGTCGAGAGGTCGACCGCTCAATGGAGAAGGCCAACATCGCTCATCGGGCCAATGACCAGATCGGCAAGCTGTCGAAAGGCCTCCGCCAGCGAGTCGGACTGGCCCAAGCCATGCTCGGTGATCCGCCGGTGCTGATTCTTGATGAGCCGACCAGCGGTCTTGATCCCAAACAGATCCTCGAAACACGCAACGTCATCAAGTCGCTTGGTGGCGAACACACGGTGATTCTCAGTACCCACATCCTGCCCGAGGTGTCGGCGACCTGCAGCCGCATCGTCATCATCTCCAATGGGCGAGTCGTGGCCGAGGACACCCCGGAAAACCTGGACAGGCGACTCAAGGGTGCGGAGAGCATCGCATTGACGGTGCGCGGCCCACGCGACCAGGTGACCAAGGCGCTGAAAGCTGTGCCGCACGTGCTCAACGTGCAGGCCGAGATCAGTGCTTCGCATGGCCCGGCGAACGGCCTGGCCGATTTCACCGTTCAAAGTGAAGTCGGGGCGGATATCCGCGAGGCACTGGCCAAGGCAGTTGTTGGCGGCGGGTTCGGGCTGACCGAGCTGCGGCCAGCCCACCTGAGCCTGGAAGAGATCTTCTTGCAGCTGACCACGAGCGAGGGCCACGACGGCGTTAATGGAGCGGCCGAATGAAGAACGTCTGGGCCGTCAGCAACCGTGAGCTGCGCAGCTACTTTCTGTCGCCACTCGCGTACGTCGTCATCGCGTTGTTCCTGGCGCTGGCTGGCTACCTGTTCGCGCTGATCCTGGCCAACGGCCGCGAGGCCTCGCTGCGTGGCCTGGTTCAGAACGTCAGCGTGCTGTACCTGTTCATCGTGCCGGCCATCAGCATGCGGCTATTGGCTGAGGAGCAACGCACTGGAACGGTGGAGCTGTTGCTCACCAACCCCGTCCAGGAGTGGGAAATTGTCACCGGCAAATTCCTGGCGGCGATCATGCTCGTGCTGGTGATGCTGGGGCTGACCCTGCTGTTTCCGTTG
>DASYKL010000227.1:0-4487 GCA_035995405.1 Chloroflexota bacterium | reverse complement strand
GCCTGCTGGAATGCGGCAATCGCACTTTGGTGCTGGCCCCGCTCGCGTTGAGCCTCGCCAATATTGTTGTAGACCACACCGATGTGCCAGCGATCGCCGATTTGTGTATGCAGCTGCAGGCTTACCTGCAGTTCGTTGAGGCAGTCCTCCCAACGTCCCAGCATGCCGTACGCCGTTCCGAGATTCATCCGCACCGCGCCAATCCCGCTGAGGTCCTCGAGACGCTCGTAAATCGCCTGGCTCCGCCGGAAATGCTCTATTGCGTCCATCGGCTCGCCCGTATGCAACGGGATATTCCCGAGTTGCTTCAGGCCTTCGGCGAGCACTTCATCGTTACCGAGCGAAGTTGCGAACTCAACCGCGCTCGAAAGTGCCTCATGCGCCTGCGTGTAGTCACCGGCCCGCCAGTGCAGCTGACCGATCTGCAGCTTGATCTGCGCGGCTTCGATGTCGACGGCGTTTTCCACCAATTCGAGAGCTTCGGCAAATGAAGACGCGGCCTCCGGGTACGTACCCTTAATGCGTAGCGCTGTTCCGATTTTGCGCAGTAGTCTGGCACTTGTTGCGAGTCGTGGCGACGGAATTCGAAGGCGAGCCGTTCGGAAGCTATTAATAGCCTCGTCGTAGCGGCCGACGAGGTGCTGGATATCGCCTATTCGCTCGAGGATCGTGCCGGCGTCGAGAGGTCCGTCGCCGTCCGCCGCTCGCTCCAGCGCGGCGTCGTAGAGAGCCAGAGCCTCCTGGTTGGCGAACAGGGCTTTGGCGCGATCGCCAGCCCTGACCAGCCAGTGCAGCGCTTTTGGATCGTTATCGCTATTGCGGTAATGAAACGCGAGCTCGTTGACAAACTCGTCGCTTCGGTCGGTGAAGATCGTCTCAATCGCTTCGCCAATAGCGCCATGCGTGACGCGTCGTTGGCTTTGCAGCTGCGTCTGATAAGCCACCTCCTGGATCAGCGCATGTCGGAAGACGTATATCGATTCGCCCTGCGCCGGCTGAGGGAGCACGAACCGCTCGCGGTCCAGAGTGGCGATGTTTTCGGTCACAGGTGCACCTGGCAGGACGTGCTCGACAACCCGCTGCCAGAACACGCGACCACACACGGCTGCCGGTTCCAGGACTCGCTTGGCGCTCGGCAGCAGGCGGTCCATGCGCGCAATCAATTGCTCCTGAACCGTCGCGGGGACTCGCGGTGTGACCCCCGGTCGGAGCATGACCTGCCCGTCCTGCTCCTGAATGGCGCCGGATTCCGACAGCCCGCGGACGACCTCCTCGACGAAAAAGGGATTACCGCCCGTGCGCGCCAGGATCGTGTCGATTAGCCCATCGTCGACACGCGCGCCGAACGCAGCCTCGACAAGGCTTCGGGCGCCCGAAGCCTCGAGCGCTTCGAGAACGATGAGATCGGCTGCCCAGGATGGTGACCAACCCGTGCGGCTGGTCGTCAGCAAGAGGCACCGCCGCGAAGACACATCGCGAGCGACCTCCGTCAGCACGGCGCTGCTGGCTGAGTCGATCCAATGCAGATCCTCGAAGATTACGACGAGCGCAGCGCGTTCGGCCCACCGCTCGAGCAGGTAGCGGAACAAGCTGACCAGCACGCGCTGCTTTGACTGAGGATCCAGCCCGGTACGTTCGGCGTAGCCGAGGATATCGAGCAGGACGTTCATGCTGAGCTGGTCGGGCTCGTCTCCGATCTGCCTGAACGTGCGCTTAATCTCTGTTCGGGCGAGGGCCTCGCCCGCTGCAGGGCCGAGGTTGAACATGAGCCGAAGGAGTTGGCCAACAACGGCGTAGGGCGTATCCGTCTCGAACGAGGCGCAGCGTGTGGCAAATACGGCAACCGAGCTGTCGATGCTCGGCAGAAGCTCACGCAGGAGACGCGATTTGCCGACACCTGCATCTCCAATGAGGTGCACCGACGCACCCTGACCGACCAGGGCTGCACTCAGCGCGTACTGCAATCTGGCCAGCTCGGCCTGGCGGCCCACGAGCTGCGTCGCCGCCTGGGCAAGCTCTCGCTCGCGACGGGCCAGTACACGATAGGCCTTCTGCGGCTCCGCTTTGCCCTTCAGCGCGATCTGAATCGGCGCCTCGAATTCGAATGCGAGCTGCGTCAGGCGCCACGTCTGCTCGCTGACCAGGATGCCGCCGAGTGGCGCGTTCGATTCGAAGCGCTGCGCGGTGTTCACGGTGTCGCCTACGACTGTGTAGGCGCCCTGCACTTCGCTGAGCAGCCCGGCGATCACTTCGCCGGTGTTGACGCCAATGCGCAAGGAAAGCCGCATGCCGAGCCGACGCTCGAGATCGTCGTTGAGCTTGCCGATGGCTGCTTGCATCGCGAGCGCGGCACTGACCGCGCGTTCGGCGTCATCCTCATGCGCCACTGGGGCACCGAAGACGGCCATAACCGCGTCTCCGATGTACTTGTCCACAGTGCCGCCGTAATGCTGGATCTCGCGCGTCATCGCGGCGAAGAACGAGCCGAGGACGCGTCTCAGATCCTCGGGGTCAAGTCGCTCACCGACGGTTGTTGACCCGGACATGTCGGCGAACAAGACCGACACGATTCGGCGGTTCTCGTTCAGGTCAATTGAGGCTTCGGCCCGTACCTGGAGCGACGGCCCATGCTGCTGCACGGGCAACGCGGTTAAGGTGGGATCCTCAACCCGAGTACCGCAGTTGGCGCAGAAACGATCCCGCGACCGCAGGGCAGCCCGACAAGTGAGGCAACGAGGACGAGCGCGTCGTTCGGAAGGCGCGTCCGCGTTCCTGCGGGGCGGCATGGTCACCGCATGATAACCCTGCCAACCCGATGCGAGGACGTCAGGGAAGAGAGTTCGGCGGGGCTACGAAGACTCAGGCAGCGCGGCGCCGTCGATGCCTGGAGGGTAGTGTCGAGTCACTGTCTGCGACGATGAGTACGGGCTGGCCCCGGCGTTCCGCTCGATCGATGAGCGCAAGCTGGCTCGTGGCCTCGGCTTCGTCAAGGCGGCCCTCGCGCAGGAGAAACCTGATGTAGGCCCGTGCATCAGACACGCCCGTGGACCTGGATCTGGATCTGTGGATGGAGGTATCGCCGAGCGGCATACCAGATATCCACGCAGTGCGTGTACCAGGGCACCGTGTTCGCGGCGACAGCTTGGAAACAGTCTGGTTGCGGAAGTTACGCCTGCTCAGGCGGACTCGCTGACGACACATGCTTCGCCGTCTGCCCTGCCGCACCGCATGACTCTATGTGGCTCGAGATGCGCACTACTGTGACTGAGTTCACACGAGAGCTGTGAAACAGCTCACACCTGGCTGACTTTCGGGCGGCCTGTCCGCAACCGGAGACCTGATTCCAGAACGGGCCAGCCGGTCGTACCGCAGGGGCTTACATGCCACGGACGACGGTGTACCAGTAGGCGTGCTCGTCGCTGTGGGCCGCGCGACGGGTTGCCAGGACGAGGTGCAGTCTCGCGGCGACGCGGCCGAGCGAAAGCCTTTCGGGTGTCCTGACTGGGATCCCCTCGGCGAAGACGGTTCTCTCGACATCGGCGGTAGCGACATGGCTGGGTGGTTCGGCTATCACGAGTGTGGTGCTCCGTTTCAGCTCTGATACTGCAACGGTAGGCTTGGACGCGGCTGAGACGCTGTCAGCCACTTCACAGCTGCGGTGTGATCTGGCCCACAGGTGGCGCGTAACGCAAAGAGTGCTTCCAGGGGACGGTCCACCCGACCACCGCAGTACCTTGGTACCCCCTTTGTGGAGGATGGCAATTCCCCACTAAAGGGGGTGAGGCGCGCTGCCGATAGTTCTCTCGACGTACTCGCATGGTGTTCGAAAGAGGGCTCTTATGACGCGACTTGATTCCGCTGCGACGGTAGCCAGGGCTCTGCGAGCTGTGGCTGGTATTGGCGCGGTGTTCGTGCTGTCTGTGGCAGCTAGTGGCTGCGTTGGCGGCGGCGCCGCTCCGTCAGCCACACCCGACCCGTTCGCTGGTCTTGCCGATCGTTCGGATCAGGCGTTCCGTGAAGGTCTTGAGCTGTACGGCCAGGGCCAGTATCGCGATGCGCTAACCGCCTTCGAACGGGCGCGCATCCTCAGCCCGAGCGCTGATACGCGCATCGATCAGATGATCGAGCGCAGCCGCACCGCGCTCGCTCCCACGGCCACCCCCGTACCGCCGACACCAACGGCTGTGCCCGCCGCCCCGACCGCGACACCCCTGGCCATGAGCAAGCTAGCCCCAGATGCCGAGCTTGGCCGCCGCTATTTTGGTCAAGTCAGTCTGGCCGTCGTCCCGACGCGCGAAATGGACTCGCCGGCCGCGACGCAGTTCTTCTTCCAGGACCAGATCGGTCTACGGATCGAGGGCCTGAAAACCTACGCTCGCCTGCCGTATTCCTTGCGCGTCTTCAATATGGACACCAACCAGCTCGTTGCTGAAGTCCAGGATGACGCCGCCGCGGCTGTCGCCAATGCCGCTAGGGCTGGCGCCACC
>DASYKL010000226.1:0-25619 GCA_035995405.1 Chloroflexota bacterium | reverse complement strand
GCACGGCAAACGGGTTGGGCTGCGTTGCCGGCGCCAGTAGCGGCAGGGCGGTAAAGGCGACCGACGTCGGGTCGGGCCGACGGACCGCCAGCGCGACGGGTGGGCCGCCGCTGGCGGGCATACCTGTCTGTACCTCGAAGTCGCCGACAGTATCGGCGGTGGCGGCAAAGACGTCTGGTCCGGCACTGACGACGAGCTTCTGACCGGGTCGCCAGCCGCGGCCGATCAGGACGAGCGTGCCGTCGGGCGCAGGCTCAAGTGACACCAGTGGCTCGGCGGACGCGACCGTCACGGCAGCCAGCATCATGGCAACGGCCAACCAGGCTGAGAGCACTCCCCTTCTCAAAGCGCGGCGATTGTAGTGACGCCGCCACGCGGCCCAACGGGTATCCGGGTTGCGCCTGCGTCGCGAGCCGGTAGAGCCAGAGCGGCGCGCTGTCCCGCATCGGGCGGCGGGAAACGGCTGGCCGGCGCGGTTGCGGGCCTATACTTGTCGGCCTATGCGGGTCGCGATCGTTGGCGCAGGTGGCATCGGCGGGTTGTATGGCGCGCTGCTGGCGCGCGCTGGCCACCAGGTCAGTTTTCTGGCGCGCGGGGCCCATCTGGAAGCCATTCGGCGCAACGGCCTCGAAATCCGCAGCGCCGATTTCGGGACGTTTACGATCCCGGCCCAAGCGTCTGACGATCCAACCGAGCTTGGCCAGGCCGACCTGATTCTCTTCGCGGTCAAGACGTTCGATCTCGACCAGGCGGCGCAGGCAGCCCGGCAGATGCTCGCGCCTGAGGGCAGTCTCTTAACGTTCCAGAATGGCCTGGATGCGCCAGACCAGGTGGCGCAGATCGTTGGTCCAGAGCGCGTGCTTATTGGCACGACGCGTCTGGAGACGACGATCCTCGAGCCAGGGGTGATCGGCCATCTCAGCCCCGGGCACCACATCAGCGTGTCGGCGCTCGATGGACCACCAACCCCCCAGGTCGAGCAGACAGTCGCCGTTCTGAAAGGCGCGGGCATCACGACCGAGGCGCTGCCCGACGGCCGCCGCGCGCTGTGGGATAAAGCGTCCATGCTCGTGCCGATGGCGACGATCAGCTCGGTGTGTCGGTCTTCACTCGGGCCGATTCGCGACGTGCCGGAAACGTTGGCCCTGTTCAAGACGCTTCTGGACGAGTTCGCCGCGGTCGGCGCAGCCTGCGGTTACGACCTGACAGAAGCGCCTGAACGTGGTATGCGGATGATGGCCACGATCAGCCCGACGTGGAAGACTTCGATGTCGCGCGATTTCGAACGCGGTAATCGCACTGAGCTGGAAGCGTTGACCGGCGTGGTCGTCCGACTGGCCGATACGCGCAACGTCGCCGTGCCTGCGACGCGCACGGCGTACGCAATTTTGAAATTGCGTGAACAGGTCGAGAACGGTCATGCCGGTGCCCGTTACGCCGTTGGGACAGCCGCCGACAGGCGGTAGAATCCCCCCTCCGAAAGGCAGGCTCGAGACCCATTCCTCGTTCGCGTAAAGACGATCCGACCATCATTCCCGATAATCCGAACTGGCATCGGTTCAAGATGGCATGCCCGTTTTATCGCGAGCGCTGGATCGGTGACGGCGAGGTCGACGAAGGCCGCACGGTGCTGTACCACGTGATCTGTTTACAGAACACGCCGCCGGCTACGGTCGACGAGCAGCAGGATTGCCTGGAGGCCAAATCGGCATGCTGGCGGCTGCGTGCCCCGCGGAAGCGGCGCATCGTCGTTGACGACGACGACGATGACGACGACGATCTCGCCACCGAGGCAGCTTCAGCGGGCCAGCCCGTCTCCGCGTAAGGTTTCGAGCAGTTCAGCAGAGGTCGCCACGGCGACGCCGAGCCGGCGGACCACGACGCTTGCCGCGGCACTGGCCAGCTCCGCGGAGCGGCGCAGGCTCAAACCGGCGATCAGTCCGAGCGTCAACACGGCGATGACGGTGTCGCCCGCGCCAGTCACGTCGAAGACTTGCGTGGCCTGCACGGCTGGGACGTGGTCGGGTTCGGCCCGACCGTCGAAGATGAGCATGCCATCTGCGCCCAGGGTAATGACCAGCGCCGTCGCTGCCAGGTCGCGCCGCAGCGCCTCACCGCCACCGAGTACGTCCTCGGTGCCGAGCGCCGCCTGCGCCTCAGCCTGGTTGACCTTGAGCAGGTCGACGCCACGAAAGCGCCGCAAGTCACCTTGCGAGTCGACGGCGATGAGCCGACCGCTGGCTCGCGCGGCATCGATCGCCTCCTCGCTGACGACACCGCCGCGGTAGTCGGACAACAACACGGCATCGAAGTTCGGCGCCAGCCGAGTAACCGCCGCGGTACAGGCCTGGGCAGCTTCGAGCGGCAAGGTCGTGGTCTGATCGAGGCGCAGGACCTGTTGGCGCCCGTGCAGGCCGCCTGTATAGCCCTGAGCCAGAATGCGCGTCTTGGTCGACGTCGCGGCATGGGCCCAACGAATGAGACCAGCGGTGTCGACCTGGCGTTGGGCGAGATCCGCTTCGATGCGCTCGCCCGCGCCATCGCACCCGACGACGCCAACAACAGTCGCTTGTGAGCCGAGCGCGAGCACGTTTGCCGCTGGACTGGCGGCTGAGCCAGCGCGATCCTGACGCTCGAAGACGTCCAGGATCAAGACCGGCGCCTCACGAGAGACACGCGCGGGTCGGCCAGTGATGTACTCGTCGAGCACCAGGTCGCCGACGACCAGCACGCGTCGGCCCGCCAACAAGCCGACATCGGCGGTACTCACCGAACCCGCATCCAGGCCAGCAGGCTACCAAGGAGCAACCCGAAAATGAGCATCCCGCCGCCGCGCAGGGCCTGCAATGGCGCGAGCAGCAAGCTGACACTGGGCGGAACGCCATTCAGCACGATGAAGATGACTATGCCGAGCTCGAACCCGAGGAACAGACAGCCGATAGCGAGCGGTCCGAGCTCGCGGGCGCGTTTGCGATTTGCGCCGACCGAGACTGCCTCGCCGACGGCGAAACCGAGGATGGCATAGCCGATCAGTCCGAGAAACGGGATGAAGCTCAGGAGGATGGTTCCGGCGGCGCCCGCGGCGACGCCATAGGCTACGGCGCGCAGTAGCTCTCGGGGCCGCAGCAGCATGGCGAAGCGTTTGAGCTGGGCGCAGCTTGGGCAACGCGCGCCGACGGGCGTCGAGATCGAGCAGCGCGGGCAGATCGGGGTCTCGCATTTGCCACAGCGCAGGACCGTTTCGGTGCCGGGGTGACGCGCGCAGCGCAACGTGCCGCTCTCGCCTGTGGAAAGCGTCGGGACGGTCATCGGCTGCCGACCACTTGCGGCTCGCGGGTGAGGGCGCGCTCGGCGGCGGCCTCGACCTGGACCACGTCGAGAATGGCCAGGCAGGTGCGCGCCGGGCAGCCTTGGGGCGTGCCGAAGTCGTGGCCGCGATGGATACAGGGTGCGCAGGCGACGACCTCATGGACTACTTGATGAGCCGGGTCGCTGGGCGGGTAGGGACCCCAGGCGCGATCGTTGCTCGGGCCGAAGATGGCGACGACGGGCGTGCCGACCGCGGTCGCCACGTGGACCGGTCCGCTGTCGTTGGCGATGACCAGTCGAAATTGACGAATCAGCGCGCCAAGCGCTTGCGGTGTGGGTGCCGCGGGGACGACCCGGGCATGCGCGCCGATGTCATGGGCGATGTGCTCGGCCAGGAGCTGTTCGTCCGGGTCGAGGCCGCTCAAGACGCGGGGCTGCAGGCCGTGTGTTTTTTGCATGCTTTGAGCGACCTGGACAAACCGCTCGGGTGACCAGCGGCGGGCTTTGCTGTAGGCGCCCGAACCGGGGACCAGCAGGACCGCGTTGCGCGGGTCGAGCTCACTCGAGCGGCTAGCGGCCCAGGCGTCGGCTGCCGTGTCGCTGGCGAGCTCGAGGCGGGGTGTGCCCGGGTGCTGGGCGCCCAGGACACCCACCACATCCAACCAGTAGTCAACTTCATGATGCCAACCGAAACCGTGGTCAACTGCCGAATGAGTCAGAAATAACTGGCCGCGGCCGTTGTCGAGTCCGACCCGTCGAGGCGCGCCGCTGCCCAGGCTCAGCGCGGCATACTTGGCTGTGCCAAACGCCGTCGTCAGGTGGTGCAGCAGCACCAGCGTGTCCCAGTCCGCAGCACGTAGCTCACCTGCCAGCTGGACGGCCCGCGGCAAGCTCCGCGCGGCATCAGCCGGACGATCAAAGGCGAACTTGTCGAACGTCAGCACTTCGTCGACGGTGTCCAGGCCGTGCAACGCCGTCTTGCCGCCGGGCGTGGTCAGCACGCCGACGTGGGCGCTCGGAAAAGATGTCCGCAGTGCGCGCAACGCGGGGGTAATCGTCAGCAAGTCGCCCAGTGTGGCGAGTTTGACGACCAGGACTCGTTCGGGCGCGCGCATGGCCGAATTCTAGCCCTGTGGCAGCAACGTCTCGATCGCATTAAGCACATCGTCGACGCCGACGGCGAGCAAACACGCGGGCAGGCGCGTCGCGCCGCAGGGTGGGTCGACCAGGTGCCCGCACGAGATACACGGCAACGCGTCGCTGAGCAGGACCCGCTGGTCTGGGCCCGGTGGCCACGGGCCGAAGACGGCGGGCGGAGCAGGACCGTACAGCCGCACGGTGGGCGTGCCGCACGCGGCGGCGAGATGAGCGGCGCCACTGTCTGGAGCGACCAGCACCGTACACCGCGCGTAAATGGCGGCCGAGATTGCTAGTGGCTGATCCGTGAACGTGATGACCTGGTGTGCCCTCGATTGGATCTGGCGCAGGACCACCGCATCGTCGGGTGCGCCGACGAGGACGACGGCGATGTCGCGTTCGGTGAGCGCATCAGCCAGCTCGGCCCAGCGATCGGTTGGCCAGCTTTTGAGGGGCATGCCCGCGTTGGGCTGGAGTGCCACGACCGTGCGGCCTGTGAGGCTATGCTCCTGCCACGAGCGCTTGGCTTGTTCGATAGCATCGGGGGGCACGCGGAAGACGAGGCTCGCCGCCCGCGGGGTTGAGACGGTGGTCGCGCCGAAAGCCGAAAGGGCCAGGCGGGCCAGGTCGAGCGCTCGTTCTGACGCGTGGCAGCCCGCTGAGTCGGGTAGCGCGTGCGTGAGCAGCGGCGTCGTCTCGGGCGTCGCGACGCCGACCCGCACGGGGATGGCGGCGGCCAGCGCCAGCAGCGCGCCCCACCAGTGGTCGGGCCGAAACACGATGGCGACGTCGTACGCCTCGCGTCTCAGACGGAGCGCTTCTCGGAGGAGCTGGCTATATGGCGCCAGGAGACTGGCGTTCGGCCGCCGCGTGAAACCGGGGTAGCTGAGGGTGCGTAGTGAATCGACCGACGGCCCGTAGCGAGCGGCGTCCGCGCTCCATGGCCCGACGACGTAGGTCAGTTCGGCCGCTGGCAGGCTGGCTCGCAGCAGCGCGATGGCCGGCGACGTGAGCAGCACGTCACCGATGTGGTCGGGCCGCAGCAGGAGCACCTTTTTGGGGCTGGCTGAGGTTGAGCTCGCCTGGACGCGGCGCGGCAGGAGCAGCCGCCCGGCGAGGCGCAGCAGGCCGCGGCGAAGACTACTTCTGCTCGCCGAGGGCAAAGGTCAGATCGGTCTCGCACACGACGGCGCCGTCGACCAGGGCGCGGCCGTGCGCTTTGCCAACCGGCGCGCGGAATGAGGTCACGTCGACTTCCAGGCGTAAAGAATCGCCAGGTCGAACGGGCTGCCGGAAACGGCAGTTGTCGATGCGGGCGAAGAACGGCACTTTGCCCGCGTTGGCCGGGTCTTGCATGACCAGGATGGCGCCGGTCTGAGCCAGCGCTTCGACGACCAACACGCCGGGCATGACCGGGTAGTCCGGGAAGTGCCCTTGCAGATAGCCGTCGCTCATGCTGACGTTCTTGATGCCGACGATGCGCTGGCCCGGTTCGAGCTCGACGACGCGATCGACGAGTAAGAAGGGATACCGATGCGGGATGAGGGCCTGGATCTGCCTGGCGTCGAGGATGATCCCAGCACTCTGCGGCACAGCGTCGGAGGACCATTGTAGCGGCACTCCCCTGGCCGGACATTGTGGCTGCTACTTAGAACAATTGTTCTATAATCACCAGGTCATGCCTCAGCAGTGGCCCGCGGTGCGGGTTGCTTGCGTTTGGATTGCGCAGCTGCCGCTGCGAGTCGAAGTCCTGCGCCACCCGGCCTGGGATGGCCGGCCACTTGTCCTGGGCGGCGCGCCGGGCGAACGCAAAGTGGTCCAGCTGTGTTCGCCAGAAGCGGAGGCGGCTGGGGTTCGACCTGGCCTGCCCTTGCGCGAAGTCGTGCCGCTGTGTCCGCACGCGATCGTCGTCCAGCCGGACCCGGTGCGGACCGCTGGCGTCCTCGAATCGATCGTCGCGGCGCTGCAGCACGTCAGCCCGTTAGTCGAGCCGGGGGCGAACGACGATGGTTATCTGTTCGTCGATCTGGGCGGGCTACGCGCCATGTATGAGGGAGACTTCGGCCGACTCGAAGCCGATATCGAGGCTGCCGTACCACCGTTGCTGCGGCCGCGCCTGGGTTTTGGCGGCGGCAAGTTCACCGCCGCCGTCGCCGCGCGGCAAGCTGCCGTAGGCCAATCGCGGGTCGTCCCGAGCGACCAGACGACGTCGTTTCTGGCGCCCCTGTCGGTGCGCCATCTGCTGCAGCTCGCGCCTGACGTGCTCGAGCGCCTCGAGCTGCTTGGCTTGCAGACGATCGGTGATCTGGCCGCGCTGCCGTTCGGCGCCGTGCAAGCCCAATTCGGTCCGTCCGGTGCGCAAGCCTGGCGGCTGGCGCATGGGAAAGACAGCGAACCGGTCGTCGCCCGCCCGATCCTCACCGCGGTCCACAGCGGTCTTCGTTTCGACGACCCGCTCGGCAGCGTCGAGGCTGTCATGGCGGCACTCGATCAGCTGCTGGCGCAGACGTTCTCCCAGCCAGCGCTGCTGGGTCGGTCGGTCCGCCAGGTGCGGCTGCGTGCGTTGCTCTCGGATGGCACATCCTGGGAGCGGCTCTATACGTTCAAAGATGCGTTGTCGACGCGTGATGCAGCGCGCCGCGCGCTCAAAAGCAAGCTCGATCTGCCCAGCGGCTTACCACCCGCGCCGATCGACGAGCTGGCGCTCGAGCTGCTCGGGCTGGCCGGCGAGGCAGCACGGCAGCCCGGCCTGTTCGTCGCGCGCGCCCGGCAGCTCGCCGAAATCGCCGAAGCAGCACGGCAGCTGCGGGCACGATACGGCCGCGTGCCGCTGTATCAGGCCATCGAAGTCGAGCCGTGGTCGCGCATTCCCGAACGCCGTTGGGCGCTCATCCAGGTGGCATGCGACCTCTGAGCGCGGCTCAACCGTCGGTCGTCCGGCGTGGTGATCTGCGACCGCTCAATGCGCCCAGCCCGTTGCGCGTGCAGACCGATGCGCAGGGTCGCATCGTCAGCCTGTGGCGGCAAGGCCGCCTGACGCCACGGACCATCACCGCCGTGCAGGATCGCTGGCGCATCGACGATGAATGGTGGCGCGACCATGCCGTCTCGCGCCTGTACTTCGAGCCCATCCTTGACGACGGCTCGCGCCTGACCGTCTATCACGACTTGTTGACGGACACCTGGTTCGAGCAGCACGGCTGAGGCGCAGCAACCAAATATTTACCTGGACGACCGTTGGGCGGGGCTCCTTAACCTGATCCCAACCTGACCAGGCACCGAGTAGCGCGGAATCTTAACCGGACCCCAGCGAAAATGGGTCGACCGAGGTGATTCCGTGACGTACCCCTTGACCGAAGCCGCACGCATCTCAATCCTGCTGCGCCGCGCCGGTTTCGCTGCCGGAGCGGCCGACCTGGAGCGATACCAACAGCTCGGTTGGGAGGCCACCCTCCAGGAGCTGCTGCACCCCGAGCAGGTGGCCGAAGACCTGGACGCGCTGCTCGGTCGATTGCAAGGCGGCTTGCTCGATCTGCAGAACATCGAAGACGTCCAGACGTGGTGGCTGTACCGCATGGTCCAGACGCGCCGCGTCCTGCTGGAGAAGCTGACGTTGTTCTGGCACGGTCATTTCGCGGTGGCCAACTACAAAGTTGCCAATCCCGGGCTGATGCACCGCCACATCGAGCTGCTCCGCACACAGGCCTTTGGCTCGTTCGACGACCTGCTGCTCGGCGTGTCCCAGGATCCGGCCATGCTCATCTGGCTGGATGGTGGCGTGAACCGCCGCACTGCGCCAAACGAAAACTTCGGTCGCGAGCTGCTGGAGCTGTACACGCTCGGCATTGGCAACTACGACGAGGACGACGTGTTGTCCGCGGCGCGCGCCTTCACGGGCTGGAACCTGCGCAACAACACATTCTATTTTGACGACAACCAGCACGACGCTGGCGACAAGCCCTTTTTGGGCACGAGCGGCCCGTACGACGGTACCGACATCCTCCAGATCGTTGCTGCCCAGCCGGAAACCGCACACCGGATTGCGTCGAAGCTGTTCGCATTTTTTGCGTATCCCAATCCGGAGCCCGACGTCCTGGCGCCGATCGTCGACACGTACATCTCAAGCACACACGACATTCGAGCGACCGTCGAAACGATCCTTCGCTCTGAAGCGATGTACTCGGAGCGCTCGCAGTACGAGCACGTCAAGTCGCCGGTGGAGTACGTCATCGGCTCGGTGCGCTTGCTCGGTGCAACGGTGCGCGAACGTGACCTGGTGACTGTGCTGCGACAGCTCGGCCAGGACATTCTCAACCCACCGAATGTGGCCGGCTGGCCGGGGGATACGACCTGGATCAACCCGTCGACGCTCCTGACGCGCTTCAATTTCGCCGCGCGGCTCGCTTCATCGCGCGGACAGGCGGGCGACGGTGGCGATATCCGGCCGGGCGATCTCCTCGGCATGCCGCTCACAGAGCCGGCGGCGGTGGTGGATCGAGTGCTGACACTCGCCGGTAGTTTGCAGCTGTCGGCGGAGGCGCGTCAGGTACTGCTGGACTATGTGCAGTCGCCGTTGACGTATCCCGCCGGCTTCAACGGCCAACCCAATCCGCAGCAGCGTCAGGCCGCCGCCGAATCTCGCGTCCGGGGCACGATTTTGCTGGCTCTCGCCAGCTCTGATTTTCAGGTTGGGTAAGTGATGACTTCCAGCTCACGTCGTGATTTTCTGAAGGTCGCTGGCGCCGGCGCAGCCGCCGGTCTGGCCGCTTCGTGCTCGCCAATCGGGGCGCAACCGGCACAGCCGCCCATGCCAGTGGCGACGGCCGTACCGGCGGCGGCGATGCCGCCGCCTGTCAGCAGCGTGCCGCCGGTTACTCCCGTTGTACCCGTCGACAAGCGCGTGCTCGTCGTCGTCCAGCTGAGCGGCGGCCACGACGGGCTGAATGCAGTCGTGCCGTACGGCAACGGCCTGTACTACCAGCTGCGCCCACAGATCGGCATCGCCGCCGACCAGGTCCTGCACCTCGACGAGCAGATCGGCTTGCACCCCAACCTCAAGTCATTTAAGGCGCTGTACGACAACCGCCAGCTCGCCATTATCCAGGGCGTGGGCTATCCCAATCCCAGCCGCTCGCACTTCCGGTCGATGGAAATCTGGCACTCGGCGCAGCCTGAAGGCGCACCTGCCAGTCAGGGTTGGCTGGGCGCCTTCATGGCCCAGGTCTATAAAGTCGGCGAGAGCCCGTTTCAGTGCGTCAACTTCGGCTCCAGCGTGCCGCAGGCGCTGCAGACGCAACACGCGCCGGTCGCCGCGCTGCAAGACACCACGTCGTTTCAGTTCCTGGTGGACCGTCGCCTGCCAACGCTGAAAGACCCGCTGTTGAAGACGTTCGGGCAGATGTACGGCAAGCCAGCCCAAAAGACGCCGGCGCTGGAGCTCGTGGCGAGTAACTGGGACAGTACCGCTCGTGGGGTGAACGTCCTGAGCGGCAGCACCGAGAAGTATCAGGCCGCCGCGCAGTATCCCAACAACGGGTTCGGCAAGACGTTGCAGCAGATCGCCTCGATGATCGCCGCCGACGTCGGCACGCGAGTGTTTTACGTACAGCTGGGCGGGTTTGATACACACGCCAATGAGAAGCCGGCTCACGCGACGCTACTCAGCCAGTTGGCCGATGGTCTGGCCGCGTTCCAGACGGACCTGGAAGGTCATGGCCGAGCCGAGCAGGTGCTGACCATGAGCTTCTCGGAGTTCGGGCGACGGGTCAAGGAAAATGGCAGTCAGGGCACCGATCACGGCGCCGCGGGGCCGATGTTTGTGCTCGGTAAAGGTGTTCGTGGCGGCCTCTACGGCGACCATCCGGACCTCGCCCGTCTGGACGAGGGTGACCTGAGCCATACGGTCGATTTTCGGTCGGTGTATGCGACGGTCATCGAGGACTGGCTGGGCGCGCCAGCCCACGATGTCCTGGCTGGCTCGTTCGATCGGCTCGGCTTCGTCGCCTAGGCAGCCGAGTCGGTCAGGCGCGGCTCAGCAAACCGGCGATGACTTCGGTCAGCCGTTCGGTGCTGTCACGGGCGCCGCGCTCCATATCGCTCTGGACCATGCCGTCACGGTCGGCGACGGATTGGAACACGGTCACGGTGGTGTATTTCGTCTTGCCATCGATCTCTTCGAGGGTCAGCGTATCGAGCGCCACATGACCGGGTAAGCCTTCCCACTCGAAGGTGGAGACGGCTCGCTCGGGAGCGACCGCGTCGTGGTAGACGCCTCTGAAGGCGTACTCGTTGCCGGCGGCGTCGTGCTGGACGAAGCGCCACCTGCCGCCTGGCTGGACGTCCATGCAATCGACGTCGGTGGTCAACTCGCGGGGGCCCCACCAATTGGGGATGAGCTGTGGGTCGGTCAGCGCCTTGTAAACGACGTCGCGTGGTGCGTCAAAGGTGCGGGTCATGACGATGTCCTGCCTGCCTGGCTCGACGATGATCTGTAGGTCGGTCACGGTCGTTGGTTTCCTTTCTGGGTGTCTGTGTCGCGGATGCGTTTGATTTCGTAGTCGAGTCGATCGAAGCGGTCGCGCCACGTGTCGCGGTAGCGGTCGATCCACTGGGTGGCTGTGTCCAGGGGTGCTACCTGGAGGCGGCAAGGCCGCCATTGTGCGTCGCGGCCGCGGCTGATCAGGCCGGCCGTTTCGAGCACTTTGAGGTGTTTGGAAATCGCCTGGAGGGTCATGTCGAACGGTTGTGCCAACTCGTTGACGGTGCGGTCGCCGTCAGCCAGACGCGCCAGGATGGCGCGTCTGGTCGGGTCGGCGAGGGCGGCGAAGGTTTTGCTCAGCGAGTCATCTGGCATGGAGTTGGGAGTTGGGAGTTGGGAGCTGGGAGCTGGGAGTTGGCGCTTAGACAACTTATTGGTTTATCAACCGTTTGGTTGAGTATGGCGGGTCGGCAAGCGTACGTCAAGGCCGCCGATGACTCGGGGTGACTTGACAGAAAATCACCGGCGTTGGCTGCCAACGTCTAGAACTCATGTTCTACACTGAAGGAGATAGTTGTAATGGGACCGTACGTTGCGGAGCTTCATCTGCATACCTGCTTCTCCTTCCTCGATGGCGCTTCTTCGGCTGAAGAGCTGGCTTCGCGGGCGGCTCAGCTGGGCTATACGGCGCTGGCCATTACCGACCACGATGGCCTGTATGGGGCCATGGAATTTGCGCAAGCCTGCGCGACCCTCGGCATCCAGCCCATCACCGGTGTCGAGTTGACGCTCACCCACGGCATCGTGAGCGAGGACAGTGGCCCCGTCCACCTGACGCTGCTTGCCGAACGCGAGCAGGGCTACGCCAACCTGTGCCGCCTGATCACGCTGGCCCACAAACGCACACGTTTCTGGGAGCCCGCTGCGACACATCTGCCGGCCGACGATCCGCGACCCGCCGCACTCGATCCAGCCGACCTCGCTGGCTTGACCGATGGCCTGCTCGTTTTGACCGGCTGTCGCCATGGTGAGCTGGCCCTGCTCGTCGATCGCGAGCGTTTCTCAGACGCCGATCGCGTCGCCCAACACTTGCAAGAGCTGTTTGGTCCAGACAACGTCTTTGTCGAGCTGCAGCACAACCTGGTGCACGGCGATACGCACCGTGTCGCACAACTGGTCAAGCTCGCGGAGCGGCTCAACCTGCCCATCGTCGCCACTGGCAACGTGCATTATCACCAGCGGGCGCGCCACCGTCTGCAGGATGCCATGGTGGCGATCAAGAACCGCTCGACGCTGGAGAATTCGCATCGTTTGCGACGACCCAACAGCGAATTTTTCCTACGTCCGCCGCAGGTCGTCGCTGAGCTGTTTGGGTCGTACCCGCAAGCCATTGCAAACACGCGGCGCATTGCCGAACGGTGCGCCGCGTTCAACCTGGCCAATCATCGCGACCTCGGCTACGACTTTCCCGATTTCGCTCGTCTCGACGGCGAACGTGAAGCGTCGGCTGATGATGTCCTGGCGGGCTACTGTCGACGCAAATTTGATGAGCGGTATCCGCCGGCTCACACCGACAAAGACCTGCGCGCCAAAGCACAACGCCAGCTCGTCGATGAGCTGCAGCTGGTCGCGAAACACAAGCTCGCAGGCTTCTTTTTGATTTATCGCGACCTGCAACAGCAATCCACCGACGTGGCGCGGCGTGTGCGCGGCGAAGGGACGATCCGCGGTGGCTCCGGTCTACCACCGGGACGCGGTCGCGGTTCGTCAGTCAGCTCGATCATCTGTTATCTGATCGGGCTGAGTCACGTTGATCCCGTCAAGAACCGTCTCTTCTTCCGCCGTTTTCTGAACGAAGATCTGCAGGCGGTCCCCGATATCGACCTGGATTTTGCGCGTGATATTCGTGAGCAATTGATCCTGCAGGTGTATCAGCGCTATGGCCACGAGCACGCCGCACTGGTGTGTGCATTCGCGACATACCACTTGCGGAGCGCGGTGCGCGATCTGGGCAAAATACTCGGTTTGCCGTCGCCAGCGATCGACAAGCTGGCGCGGCTGTCCGAAGGTGGCTCGGCGAGCTCGGTTCGTCGTGAGCTAGCGACGTTGCCAGAATTCCAGGGTCAGGCCGAGGGTCCCATGTGGGCGCATCTGATGGATCTCGCCGAGCAGATCGACGGGTTTCCACGGCACATCGGTCAACACGTGGGTGGCATGATTATCTCGTCGCGACCGGTGGTCGAGCTAGTGCCGGTTCAACCGGCGTCGATGGACGGACGGTATATCTGCCAGTGGGATAAAGATTCGTGCGACGATGCGCGATTTATCAAAATCGATTTCCTGGCTCTGGGCATGCTGTCGTTGGTCGAAGAGTGCCTGGAGTTGATCTGGCAATGCCGCGGCGAAAAGCTCGACGTGAGCACGATCGCCTATGACGACGTGGCGGTGTACGACGCAATCTGCAAAGGCGACACGGTCGGCTTGTTCCAGATTGAAAGTCGGGCGCAGATTCAGATGCTGACGCGCACCCAGCCGCGCAATCTGGACGATCTGGCGGTTCAGGTGGCGATTGTCCGCCCGGGCCCGATTGTCGGTGGTGCCGTCAACCCGTATGTCCGCCGCCGCGAGCTGCTGCGCGAAAATCCGAAGTACGTCGTCAAAGCCGACCATCCGCTCCTGGACGACTTGCTTCGCGACACGCTGGGCATCGTCCTGTATCAAGATCAAGTGCTCGAAGTGGCGATCGAGATGGGCGGTTTTTCGCCTGGCCAGGCGGACCAGTTCCGGCGTTCGATGAGCCGCCGCCGATCCCGCGAGGCGATGGAGCGGTTTCGGACGGAGTTCGTCGCTGGCGCCGCGCGCAAAGGTGTCACCACACGTCAGGCTGGCGATGTTTTCGACAAGCTGTGCGCGTTTTCGGAGTTCGGCTTTCCGAAAAGCCATGCGTACGCGTTCGCCGTACTGGCCTATCAATCGGCCTGGCTGCGGCACTATTATGGCGCCGAGTATTACGCCGCGCTGCTCAACAACCAGCCGATGGGGTTTTACGCGCCGCACGTGCTCATCGGCGATGCACGACGACATGGTCTGCACGTGTTGCGTGTGGCGATCAACTCCAGCGCAGCACGCTGTAAGCCACTTTCGCCAGAGCAGATCCTGCTCGGTTTTGAGACAGTCAAAGGGATCGGTGAAGACCTGGCGAAAGCGATCGTTGCCGAGCGTGAGGCGCGTGGGCCGTATGTGTCGTTACCGGATCTGCTGCGGCGGACGGGTCTTGGTCGTAGCGCGGCAGAACATCTCATCAGCGTCGGCGCGTTGGCGGAGTTCGGCCTGGGTCGCCGCGAGCTTCTCTGGCAATTGGGGTTGCTGGTGCCGAGTACGACGGTTGGCGGCCGGTCGACGCGGAGTTCGTTGCGCCCGCGGCAATTCTCGCTCGACTTGCCGACGGAGCATGACATGGTCCATCTGAAAGACATGACCGATTGGGAGCGGATGGTGGCTGACTACGGCTTGCTCGGGTTATCGCCGAGTTACCATCCGCTGGCCTTGTTGCGTCGCGATCTCCCGGCGGATGTCATGACTGCCGAGCAAGTCCGGGGTAGTCGCGATGGAGCGGTGGTACGGACCGCTGGTCTGGTGGTCTGCCGCCAGCGGCCTGGCACAGCCAAAGGTTTCGTGTTCTTGCTGCTCGAAGACGAGACGGGGGTTGTCAACGTGGTGATCCGGCCCGACCTGTACGAGGCGCGGCGAAGCGTTATCCGCGGCGAGGCGTACCTGTGTATTGAAGGGAAAGTGCAGCTGCATTCTGGGACGCTCAACGTCATTGCTACGTCTGCGATACCACTTGGCTTACTGACTGCTGACGCGGAAGTCCTGCCACGCGCGCCAGAACGCAACCACATTCCTGGGAATCCGCACGATAAACGCGAGGCCGCTTCGACTGAATTGGCTCTGGCTACTCCTGCGAGTCGTGATTTCCACTAGCCCCGAGCACGTCCGCCCCGCTCACAGCCGTAGTACTGGGGTCTGGCAAATGGCAGAGAAGAGTGGTTTAATGCGCGCCTGCACTTGCGCAGGGGGGTCGTATGCGAATATTTGGAGGACTACTGGGCCGCCGGGCTCTGTTCGGTGGTGCGCTTGCGCTGTGGCTCACTGGCCTCAGTGGCGTCGTTGCGCCAGTTGCGGCCCAGCCCGCACAGCCAGCACGAGGGGAAGTGAGCTCAACGGCGGCAGATCACCACGATCTTTCCCCGCACTTGAGCGATATCCCACCCGCGGCAAGCACGCAACACGGCAACGAGGTGCGCCCGTGGCGCAAGGTACGCAGCGGCAACAACAACCTTGGCCTACACTCGGGCGCACCCGGATCCGGCCCAGCAACGGCGGCGGTACCGAACTTGCTGTCGAGCTTCGAAGGCGTCGGCCAGGGCTTCACTGGGCCAGCGGGCACGTTCACCGTCGCCGCGGCCCCACCAGATCCGAACGGTACAGTCGGGCCCAACCACTACATCGAGGTCGTCAACACCGATTTCGCTATCTTCAACAAGTCCGGGACGCCTGTTTATGGGCCAGTCACGATCAACACCTTGTGGAGCGGCTTCGGCGGCCTGTGCCAGACGAACAACGACGGCGACCCCGACGTGTCATACGACCCGATCGCCGATCGGTGGGTGATCAGCCAGTTCGCGCTGAACCAATCTGCGGCGCAGTTCTTCGAGTGCGTGGCCGTGTCGCAAACGGCCGACCCGACCGGCGCATACTTCCGCTACGCGTTTTCGTATTCCAACTTCCCTGACTATCCCAAGGTCAGCGTGTGGCCCGACGCCTACTACGTGACCTACAACATGTTCAACGCTGCAGGGACGATCTTCGTCGGCGGCGAGGTGTGTGCGTTGGATCGAGCTCACATGCTCCTGGGCCAGGCCGCCACCCAACAGTGCACCAATCCCAATCCCAGTTTCGGCGGCTTGCTCGGCGCGTCCCTTGACGGAACACGCCAGCCACCCGCTGGCTCGCCAAATTACGTTGTCGCGCTCGGCGCGACGGACACGGCGGGTAACGGCAGCACGCTAGCGACCTGGAAGTTCCAGGTTGACTGGACGAACACCGCCAACACAACGTTCACGGGACCCACAACACTCACGGTCGCACCGTACGCACTCGCTTGCAATGGCGGGACGTGCATCCCGCAGTCGGGTACAGCGCAGCGGCTCGATTCTTTGGGCGACCGCCTGATGTATCGTCTGGCGTACCGCAATTTCGGCGATCACGAGGCGCTGGTGACCAACCACAGTGTCGCCGCCGGATCATCAGTAGGTGTGCGCTGGTATGAGCTTCGACCCGCCAATGGCACAGTAAGCCTCTTCCAGCAAGGTACGTACGCGCCCGATTCAATGTTCCGCTGGATGGGCAGCATCGCCCAGGATCAGGCTGGCAACATCGGCTTGGGATTCAGCAAGTCCAGCAGCGGCGCATTTCCATCGATCAACTACACCGGCCGACTGGCCACTGACGCGGCAGGCAGCATGACGCAAGGGGAAGGCACTGTCATTGCTGGCGGCGGCGCGCAAAGCGGCAGCGCCCTCAGCCGCTGGGGTGACTACACCAGCATGGCAGTCGACCCGGTCGACCAGTGCACCTTCTGGTACACCAATCAGTACCAGGCGGCGACCGGCGCATTCAATTGGCATACGCGGGTCGGCACGTTTAAATTGCCTGGTTGCGGTGCCACTCCGCCGGCCGACGATTTTTCGATCTCGGCCAGTCCTTCCACCGTCACTGTGGCACTCGGTGCGTCGGGGACATCGACGATCAGTACGGCACTGACCAGCGGTTCCGCGCAGACGGTTGCTCTTTCCGCGACGGGCGTGCCGGCTGGTGCCAGCGCTTCGTTCAATCCGACGAGTGTGACCGCTGGTAGCTCGTCGACGCTGACGCTGAACTCGGGTTCTGCCGCCGCGGGTACCTACGCAGTGACCGTCACAGGCACCGGGCCAAGTGCGACGCATAGCACCCTGGTAACCTTCACGATCAACGCGGCCCCGCCGCCAAACGAGTTCTCGATCGCGGTTAGCCCGAGCTCGCTGAGTCTGGTCCAGGGGACGAGCGGGACCGCGACGGTCAGCACAGCGACCACCAGTGGCACCGCACAGACGGTCAGTTTCTCGGCGAGCGGCGTCCCGTCGGGCGCCACCGCGTCCTTCAGCCCCACGAGCATTACATCGGGCGGCTCCTCAACCTTGACCGTCAACGCAGGGACCGCCGCCGCTGGCAGCTATGCGCTGACTATCACCGGCACGGGCGCCAGCTCGACACATGCCACCACCCTCACCTTGACCGTCACGGCATCTGGTGGTGGTGCCGGAATTACCAACGGCACCTTCGAAACGGGTACCCTGACTGCCTGGACGGTCGCGGGAACCGCGACTGCGACGAACGCAGCCAGTCATTCGGGGTCATATGGGGCCCGTGTCGGCGGCACCGGCCCCACCAACGGCGATAGCTCGATTGCCCAGACGTTCACTGCCCCGACCTCCGGCGGCACCCTGGCGGCGTGGTACCGAGTGACCTGTCCTGACACCATCACGTATGACTGGGCCAGAGCGACGCTTAAAGACAACACGACGGGTGTAACGAGCACTGTGCTCAACAAGGTGTGTTCGAACTCGGGCTCATGGTCGCAGTTCACGGCCAGCCTGACGGCTGGCCACTCCTATACGTTGACATTGCTCAGCCACGACGATAACTACGCCGGGGACCCCACCTATACCGACTATGACGACGTGGCAATTGGGGCGCCGGTGGCCACGACCAGCGTCCAGAACGGGGGCTTCGAATCAGGGCTGACGGCGTGGACATCGGCGGGTGCGACGTCGACCACAACTACAACGGTGCATTCGGGAGCCGCTGCCGCGGTGGTCGGATCGACCAGCCCGACCAACGCCGACAGCTCACTTGCCCAGACGTTTACGGCGCCATCCAGTGCGACGAATCTGTCGTTCTGGTATCGCGTCGTGTGCCCTGACACAGTGGCCTACGACTGGGCGACGGTGACGCTCAAGGACAACACCGTGGGGACCACGCGGACGGTGCTGGCCAGGACGTGCACCAATTCTGGCGCCTGGGTCCAGGTAAACGCCTCTCTTACAGGTGGGCATTCGTACACTCTTACATTGGTCAGTCATGATGACAACTACGCAGGCGACGCCACGTACACCTATTACGACGACGTGGTGGTTCGCTAGGAGACGCCTCGGAGGCCTGTTGCTGCTGGCGGGGGTGCTTCTTTGCGCCCCTGCCGCTGTAACAGCCCAGTCGGACGGTATCCAGGGTGATCCAGTGTCTGATGCCTCAGGGTCATTCCTCGTCGGCCAGGTTCTGATCGGCCCGATTTGTCCAGTTGTGCGGATCGGACAGGGCAATCAGTGTGCGGACCAGCCCTACGCGGGCACGTTGTCGGTCAGGACGACGTCGGGGGATCAGGAGGTGACTCAGGTACTCGCGGACGCGCAGGGCGCATTTGCCACAGAGCTGCCGCCCGGGACGTACGAGATCGTGCCGCTCAGTCCACCTGGGGCGATCCTGCCACGTGGCATTCCGCAAACGGTCACGCTGGATGCTGGACAAACTACGACGGTCGAGGTGCACTATGACTCTGGGATCCGTTAAACGGTCCCCACAGGCGGTCGTAGACCTAGGAGTAAAAGGTTGCATTGGGGAAGCGACCGTTCAACACCCAGTCACCTACTTCGCGCGTCTTGACGTCCGGGGGGTCGTGGAGTGTGAGGGTGCGGGCGTTGCGCCAGAAACGGTCGAAACGATAGCGGCCTGAGGTCGCTCGGGCGCCCATTACTTCAAAGATCTGGCTGGTGAGATCCAGCGCACAGCGGGCGGCGGCTACTTTGGCCGTGGCGATTACGGCGGCGCAGGTGCCGCGCTCGTCGGCGGTCAGCGCGGTGTCGCGCTCCCAGGCCTGCTGGAGTGCGGTTGCTGTCGTGTCAAGCAAGGCGCCCGCCGCCGCTATCTGGACGTGCATTTCGCCGTACCGCTGCAGGATGTACGGATCGTCGGTCGCGTGCGTCGCCGGCGAGCCGTAGAACGGTCGTTCAAGCGCCCGGGTGTACTGCCGCGCTTCCTCGAACGCGCCCTGGGCCAAGCCCAGATAGATATTGCTCAGGCTGGCCTGGGTGATGCACGTACGCAGGGTGGCGAACGCGCTGCCGCCTGGACCTGGCGGGCCGAGCAGCTCCGCCGGGTACACGACCACGTCGCGATACGAGACGCTGCCGCTGTCTGTCTGACGCTGGCCCATATTGTCCCAATCGTCGTTGACCAGCACACCTTGACGGGAGGTTGGTATGACGGCCACGCGCAGCTGCGGCTCGCCCATTTCGGTGGCTGAGACCAGCAGCACGTCTGAATCTTTCGAGCCCGTGCAGAACGATTTTTCGCCGTTCAGCCGCAGGGTCCCCTCGTCGCCGCGGGTCAGCGTCGTGCGTGGATCGAGCGGGTTCAGCGAGTTGCCCCAGAACAGCTGCTGGTTGACCGTTCTGGCATACCAGTGGTCGCGCTGCGCTGGCGTGCCAATCAGGTGTGGCGTGATCACGCCGAGATGGTGATAGGCGAAGATGTGGGCGAGCGATGCGTCTGCAGTCGCGAGCTCGCGAACGACGTGCAAGATCTCGGGCCAGGCGGCGCCGTGACCGCCGTGCTGGCTGGGGATCGACAGCTTGAGCAGGCCGCTGGCGCGGAGTCGGTTTCGCTCGGCGGTGGGCGAACCGCCGGCCAGGTCGCGCGCGGCGGCGGTCGCGCGGAACTCGGCGGCCAGGCGGCGTGCTTCGGCCAGTGCGGCGCTCATGTCGCGGAAGGTGCCCGCGGGGCGGTCAGTCGAGCAGCGACCGTGCCGGCGTAGGCGGCGCCGAGCGAGGCCCACTGGGGCGCCCGCGTGGTGAGCTCGTCGAGCGCTTGCTCCGGCGTCTTGCCGGCTTCGACGAGCTGCTGCCCCGCGGCTCGAATCGCCGTGGTCATGTGACGGGTCACTTCGGCGTATGCCCGGCCCAGCGCACCGCGGCTGTCGAGGATGGCGCGCGGGACGCCAGCCTTCTGCAAGTCGCCGCGCAAGCGACCGAATGAGTAGGCGTTACGCGGCAGCTGGGTGAGACGTTCCTCCAGCACTTTACGATTGGCGAGCTCCTGTTGCAGATAGAGCAGCAGCGCGTTGAGTGTTCGCGCTCGGCCGGTCTGACGCATGCGGCTAATTTGCTCGGCAGCGTCGATTTTGCGTGGCTCCGTTTCGAACAGACCGGTATTGATGCGGCTGAGCGCGCCCTCGACTCCGGCGCCCAGCCGGTAGTAGCGCTCGATGGCCTCGATGCCGCTCAACCGAGCGAGGTCTGACGATTCGAGTCTCGCTAGCGTCTGGGCGGCGCTCCAGCCCGGCAGCGGCTCGAAAAAAGCGTGTGGCTCGACCGGTAGCAGCAGCGTTGGCAGCTCGGGTTCGGCCAGGAGTGCGGCGTGGTTAGCCGGATGGACGGGCGCGACGAACCGTCCATCGCGCGGCTCTGTCGGCGCGGTCGGCTCGAGCCCGAGTGCTTGCCGAGCGCCCATCAGCGCCGCTTCGAGAGCGGGTAGCTCGGCGGCGAGCAAGCGCTGTAGCGTTTCGGTGCTGACCTGACGTGCCGATGCCGTCTCGAGCGACCATTTGAAGTCGAGGGGCTCGAGCATCAGCTGACTGTCTTCACGCCAGGCGCGCAAGGCGTCCGCGTGTGGCAAACCGCTGCCCAGGACCTCGGCCATGAGCGTCGGCGTATCAGCCAGGACCACCAGGTCATCGCCAGCGCCAAGGCCTTGTCGCGCCAGCCCGCCGGCGACGTGCTCCCAGCGAGCCCCAATGTGCTCGCTCGCCCGTCCCCAATCGCCGATGTGCCACACCAGGCGACCGGTCAGCGGGCTGGTGCGCGTCAGGCGCGGCGGCGGGCCGTAGAGTCCGCGTCGTCGTTGTCGGGCGCCAGTGCGCGGTGCGTCGTCGGCCATCCGAGGTACCGCGTACAGAGTACCGAGTACGGGCCATCGAGGACTGAGTAGCCTATGAGCTGTGCTGAATTATCTCGACTGGGAGTTCGCGCCCGAGCAGCAAATGATCCAGGGCGTCGTCCGTGAGTTTGTCGAGCGCGAAGCCCTGCCGGTTATTCCCGATGCGTTCGAGCGAGGTGACTTCCCGCGCGATCTGATCCCGCGGCTCGGCGAGCTGGGGATGCTCGGGCCGACCATCCCGCGGTACGGCTCCGGCCTCGATTACACGAGCTACGGGCTGATCTGTCAGGAGCTCGAGCGGGGTGACTCCGGCTTGCGCAGCTTTGTGTCGGTGCAAGGCAGTCTGGTGATGTTTCCGATCTCCTCATATGGGTCAGAACAACAGAAGGAGCGCTACCTGTCGGAGATGCATGCCGGCACCATGATTGGCTGCTTTGGCCTGACCGAGCACGAGCACGGCTCGGACCCGAGTGGGATGGAGACGCGCGCCGTGCGGGATGGCGATGGCTATGTCCTGAACGGTGGCAAGATGTGGATCACCAACGGCAACCTGGCCGACGTGGCGCTCGTCTGGGCCAAGGTGGCTGAGGACGGCGCCGACACGATTCGAGGTTTTCTGGTGGAGACGTCCTCGCGCGGCTTCACGGCCAATCAGGTCAAGCACAAGCTGAGCTTGCGGGCGTCGGTGACCAGCGAGCTGGTGCTGCAGGACGTGCGGGTTGCTGCTGACTGCGTGTTGCCGGGGGTTAAGGGTTTACGCGGGCCACTGTCGGCGTTGAACGAAGCGCGGTTCGGGATTGTGTACGGCGTGGTTGGGGCAGCAATGGCGTGCTACGAGTCGGCCTTGGGGTACGCCAGGGTCCGCGAGCAGTTCGGGCGGCCGATCGCTGGGTTTCAGCTGACGCAGGCGAAGCTGGTCGACGCGCTACAAGCCATTACGCGTGGGCAGCTTATGGCATATCAGCTGGGGCGGCTGAAAGACGCTGGCCGATTACGGCCGGCTCAGGTCAGCCTCGGCAAAAGGAACAACGCGGCGATGGCGCTCGATGTCGCCCGGAGTATGCGCAGCGTGCTGGGCGGCAATGGGATCTCGCTCGAGCATCCGATCTTTCGGCACATGGTCAATCTGGAGAGTGTCTACACGTACGAAGGGACCCACGAGATCCACACCCTGGTGGTCGGCCAGGACGTGACGGGCTTGAGCGCCTATAGCGGCTAGCGTCGGAGCCGTGGCTAGTTGCGGCGGTCCTGGGGGCCGGCTACTCGTTGGGCTACGACTACCCAGTACGACAGGGCTTCGACAAGTGTGTCGCGAATCGCTTCCAGGAACAGCTCATCATCTACTGGCGGGCTAGCGCCAGGGACCCAGATGCTCAGGCCAAGGACCACGGCAATGGCGGAATCGGTTTCGGCGAGGTCGGCTTCGACCAGGTCGGGTCGCGGGCCCCAGCAGCCCAATCGCGGGTTCAACTCGCCTGTATCACGTGGCCGCGGCGTATAGAACTGGACGACCGTTTCGTTGAGCCGATTGGTGAGAAACGCCCAGACGTTGCTGCAGGCATCCGCCGAACGCAAGCCGAGGTCGGCCGCGGCGAGCGGCTGGCTGCCGTAGAAGACGCCGATCTGGACCAGGTGTGTGTCGGGCTCGCGGGGCACGTCGCGTTGGACGTGCGAGATCGCGACGCGGAACATGTGCGGGCAGATGCGAATGCGATGGTCGATCGCCGGCTTCGACAGGTCAGGGAGTGGTGCGGCCCACGCGCCGCGTTCGGGCATGAACGCCACGTCTGAATTCTAGAGTTTGGCCGACTGAGGCTGTCGCGACACTTTTGTACGGTTTCTCAACATCAAGGGTCTTGTCTTCGCCCGATGCGCGACGCATAGTCAGGCCCCCCTATGGTGAGCACCTGCGGCATTTGTGGTGGGCTCGTCCGCTCGGACGCGCCAGCAAACTGGCATCCAGGCAAACGCGCGCGTCGTGCCGAGCGCGCTATGCAGGCACACTTCAGGACGCACACGTTCGCTGAGGTCCTGCGTTATGAGATTCGTCAGGACCTGGACCAGGTTCCTGTAGAGCAGCGGCCGAGCATCGTTCGCGACGTGTACCGCAGCCTGTTGGGCAGCACACGTGATGGCGTCTATCGGCTGAACGCATCAGACGGCGAGGGCTTGTACTCAATCGACGAAGTCCTGGGCGATCTGACCACCTACCAGCTGTGGCGGGCAGCGAATGCGTGTGGCCAGGTCGGTTGTGCGCATCAGGGGCTGCACTGACAAGGCGCATCTCCGACAAGTCAGCCTGAGTACCATGAAGGTCCAATGGCTGCTTATGACGTCAAAGCCAACAGCTCGGTCATACTGAGCGGGCGTGACCGTGCGCCGGCGCGCGCTTTTTACAAGGCGATCGGCTTCACCGACGAGGACCTGCAGAAACCGATCATCGGCATCGCCAATACATGGACTGAGACGATGCCGTGCAACTTCAATCTGCGGCAGCTCGCGGTTCGCATCAAAGAAGGCGTGCGTGCCGCGGGTGGGACGCCGATGGAGTTCAACACCATCGCCGTCAGCGATGGCATCACCATGGGCACCGAGGGCATGAAGGCGTCCCTGGTCAGCCGCGAGCTGATCGCCGACTCGATGGAGCTGATGGCGCGCGGCTACATGTTCGACGCGATGATCGCGCTGGTGGCGTGCGACAAGACCAATCCGGCGGGTGCGATGGCGCTCCTGCGGCTGAATATCCCAGGCCTGATCGTGTACGGCGGTTCGATCATGCCTGGTCGACTGGGTGACCGCGACCTGACCATCCAGGACGTCTACGAGGCGGTCGGCGCTCACGCGGCGGGCAAGATCACCGACGAAGAGCTCAAGGCGATCGAGGACTTTGCCTGCCCTGGCGCAGGCGCGTGCGGCGGCCAGTTCACCGCCAACACCATGGCTCTGGCGCTCGAATTCTGCGGCCTGTCAGCCATGGGCACTGCCGGCGTGCCGGCCGAAGACCCGCGTAAAGGCGACGTCGGCCGCCAGTGCGGCGAGCTGATCATGGACATCCTGCGCCGTGGCGTTCGTCCACGAGACGTCTTTACCCGCGCGGCAATTGAAAATGCGATTGCCGGGGTGGCCACGACCGGCGGCTCGACCAACGCCGTGCTGCATTTCCTGGCGATGGCGCATGAGGCCGAGGTGCCGTTGACGATCGACGACTTCGATCGCATTAGCAGTCGCACGCCGCTGCTGGGTGACATGCGGCCTGGCGGTCGCTACGCCGCGGCCGACCTCGATCATGCAGGCGGCACCCGCCTGGTGGCCAAGCGACTGGTCGACGGCGGCTTCGCCGACGCCAGTGCCATGACCGTCACAGGGAAGACCTTTGGCGAGGAGGCCGCACTGGCCGAGGAAACACCCGGTCAGGAAGTGGTGCGGCCGCTCGATCAACCGCTCAAGTCGTCAGGTGGCCTGGTAATCCTGAGAGGGACCCTGGCGCCCGAGGGCTGCGTGGTCAAAGTAGCGGGTTATGAGAAACAGTCGCACACGGGCCCAGCGCGCGTGTTCGACAGCGAAGAAGCCGCCATGACAGCGGTCACGGCACGTCAGATTCACGCTGGCGATGTGGTGGTGATTCGGTATGAAGGACCCAAGGGCGGGCCAGGGATGCGGGAGATGCTGGGGGTCACCGCGGCGATCGTCGGCGAAGGCCTCGGCGACTCGGTGACGCTGCTGACCGACGGACGCTTCAGCGGCGCGACGCGTGGGTTCATGGCTGGTCATGTTGCGCCCGAGGCAGCCGTGGGTGGGCCGATCGCCGCCGTACGCGAAGGCGACATCATCAGTTTCGACGTCGCGGCGCGGCGGTTGGATCTGCATGTCTCGGAAGACGAGATGGCCAACCGTATGAAGGACTGGCAGCCACCGGCGCCGAAATACCGCTCCGGCGTTTTTGGCAAGTATGTGGCGACCGTCGGGTCGGCAGCTGAGGGCGCACTGACCGCGCCACCGCCAGGTTCACTGGTCAGCGCACCGCGCGCAGTCGCTCGGGCGTGAACCTGGGGCTGCTAGTCGAGTCCGAAGAGGGGCTCGACTGGGAGCACTGGCGCAAGACGTTTGAGACAGCCGAGCGGCTCGGGTTTGCGTCGCTCTGGCTGTCGGACCATCTGCAGTCGCCGTGGGTGTCCGAGCGACATGGCCTCGAGCCGTGGGTGGCGCTGAGCGTCGCGGCGGCGGAGACGGAGCGCCTGCGTCTGGGGCCGCTGGTCTCGCCGATTACGTTTCGCGAGCCGGCGCTCGTAGCGCGGATGGCGGAAGCGCTCGCCGCGCTGAGCGGCGGACGGTTTGTGCTGGGTCTGGGTCTGGGTTGGAATGCCGCGGAGCACGCCGAGTTCGGGATCGCCTTTCCCTCGCTCGCCGATCGCGTGCGGCGACTCGCTGATGGGCTGGGGAGAATTCGGCAAGTTTTGGGAGACCTGGACGTGCCGTTGCTGATCGGCGGCAGCGGACCCCGCTCGACGTTGCCGCTGGTGGCGCGGTATGCCGACGAGTGGAACATGACCACGTCAAGCGTCGAGCGGTATGCGGAACGCGCGGCGCAGCTGGCGGTGTTGTCCGACGCGGCAGGTCGTGCGCCGGGCGCAATTCGGCACTCCGTCGCGGTGGGGGTGCTGAT
>DASYKL010000225.1:0-5206 GCA_035995405.1 Chloroflexota bacterium | reverse complement strand
GGCTGCACGAAGCGCGGCTGGTTCCCGGCGCGCTGGATCCCACCCAGGATGCCATTGATGCCGTCGCCGGCCAGGCCATAGACGCGGGTCACACCCCATTCACGCAATCGCCGGGCGATGAAGTCGCCCACCAGTTCTCTGGGCTGCGCTTCTTCGCCGGCCCCAACCTGTCCGTCACGTTCCTGGTCCATCGTGCTGTGCCGCCTTGTTTGCGAGGATTTGCGTGCGGCCGGCGCAAGCAAAAGCAGTGCCAGCAGTTTCGCTCGGCCGATCCTGACCACCCCCGAGGCGAGGCGCGAGCTTGCCCAAGGACGGGGACTCCGCTCGCTTCGAACAGCCTAGGTCGACGAGGGGACTGTATGCTCGGACAGGTCCGACTGCTGCTTGTGGCGGAAAACGAGTCCGCCCGCATATCCGCGTTCGTACCCGGGCGCCTGAGCCGCCTCTGTATCCCGATGTGGCCGGCCCTACGCGGTATCGTTCCAGCCTGTTCGGATGGCGGCGTTGCGTCCCGGCGCCACATGGTGGTTGAAGATCACGAGTAAAGACGCCACGATGACATGAACTAACGTCATCCGGTCTGAAAAGCCGATTACAGCTTCATTGACGCGCTCAGCCGCGACTGCCAGGTTGCGCGGAGCTACCAGCGATCACGGAATGGTCCGAGTAGCGTGCACCTCGCGAACTGTCGCCTCAGGTCCAGGCATGGTCCACCATTTCCACGGTGTGTCGCTGGCGAACACACGGCGGCACGGCTCCACCTGGTCGTCGAGGTCGGCGAGGCGAGCGAGACGCGCGAGCGGGCCCAGATCCCAAGCGGGTCGTCGGGCACAACCATCTCCGGCTCTCTCGGGCCTGACTGCGGCGCATACAAAGGGGCTGAGCGGCGCCACACCGACTCGGCCGTCTCGCATTGCACTCTACCAAGCATTTCGCCGCGCCGGATGTGCAGGCCGCCTCGAACTTCAGCGCGTCTGAATCGCCTCACACCATACACGTTGCAGAGAGGGCGGGCCGCGCTGTGCGCCAAGAGAAGCGCGGCAAAGGTCCACGAGCGTCGCTCGCCGACCAATTGCGTCAGCAGGTCGAACACATCCGGGATCCAGCTACCCTGGGCAATCAGCAACTGTGTCCATGTGCTGTCGACGGTGAATGGTTCACCGGTTCTCAAGCGACGGGTTGCGTCGCCGGTGCCGAACACCGCTTGAGTTGCCGAACTCCGGCGCGACCAGCCATGGGTGGGCCGCCGCGTGCCACGGTGCGTGACAACCGCCGCGGCGCGCTCGAAGAGCTGCGTCCATGCCCGGGTAGTTGCCCGCGCCACGAGCACCTCGCCTGATTCGAATACGTCGAAGTCATCCACGCCGTTCACGATCAGCACGCGTCCAACGCCTAGGCCCGGACTGGCCCCAAGCCCATGAGTACTTTCCGTGTGACGTCGCAAGGCGTACGAGGGATGCGGCGCCGCTCTACATCCCCTTTTAGCAGGCGCGGTGGGTGGCCAAGCTCGAGCACAACGCAAGGTCACGAATTACGAGCGCCTGTGTGGGTGGCCTGACGCCAAACAGGCCGATATGATCTCTCCTACTCTGATCTGGAGATTGCATGATCCACTCGCGACTGTTCGCCATCGTCACGCTCGTAGTACTGGTCGGTTGCTCGCCCCCGCCGGCGGCGACCAGGCCGTCCGCGACGAACATCGCCTCTACTTCGACGGCGCTCGCGGGCAAGGAGGTCTGGTTCATCAGTCTCACACCGACCAACACCGCGGTTCGTGCAATCGGCCAGGCGCTCAACAATGTCGTCGTTGCCAACGGCGGTGTGATGCGGATTGCATTTTCGGTCAATCCACAGACGAATGTCATCGATCTGTCGACGCAGGCGGCCGCCATTGACCGAGCCATGAGCAAGAAGCCGGCGGCGATCGCCTATTTCGTGGCCGATCCGAAGTCGCCCGGCCCGCAAGTGACCGAAGCCATGAAGCAGGGCATCCCCGTCTTCGCCGTCTTCGGCAAGCCGGACGGTTTCGTCGCCAACGCGTACATGGTGCTGCAAGATTTCGAGATGGGTAAGCGCACCGCGACGTACCTGTCGCAGCACCTGGCGAAAGGCGCTGAGGTGGCTATCATTTCGGGCCCCCTGACACAAAACATCAAGGACGAACTGGACGGCGCGTCCGCCGCCTTTCAGGCCGAAGGCAACCAGGTCGACGGCGATTCAGCCGCGCAGCGGAATTTGACGAACGACAGCGCCGGCGGCCAGGCCGTCATGCAAGCCCTGCTGCAGCGGTTCCCGAACCTGCAAGGTGTGTTCACGTATGACGATGCGACCGCGATCGGCGCTGCGGCGGCCGCCAAAGCGGCTGGCAAGCAGATCCTGTTCGCGAGTCGAAACGCCACGCCGGAAGGCATCGCGGCGATCAAGGATGGGACTCTGCTGGCCACGTGCGATCTGAATACGATTGGACTGGGACAATCAGTCGGCAATGCGATCATCGCCCAGGTCACGGGTAAGCAAAAGTACGAAAACTCAGAGGCGATCCCACCGCTGGATGCCAGCAACTGCGTGATCCACAAGGACAACGTGGACCAGTTCGTGCCCGCCGACCAGCGCATCCCGTACGTTGACATCCCCCAGGGCTGACAACGCCGCGGGAGCCGGGATGATCGAGCCGCCGCTGGTGGCCGCACACGAGGTGACGGTCGACTTCCCGGGCGTACGCGCGCTCGACCGCGTGTCGGTCGAGATCGCGGCGGGCGAAGTTGTCGGCGTTGTCGGCGCGAACGGTTCAGGCAAGACGACCCTGTTGACGGTCTTGTGCGGCCTGCGCCCGCCATCGCAGGGCACCCTTATGGGCCCAGAGGGGCCATTCCAGCTCGCCTCACCTCGGGCTGCGCTGCGGCGCGGTATCCGTCTTGTGCCGTCCGAGCCACAGCTCGCGACGACACTGCCGTGCTGGGAGAACCTGACTCTCGGCGAGCCGGCGCGTTTTGGCGTAACGTTTGGAGCTGGGCGCCGACGGCGGGCCGAAGCCGAGCTGCGCAGCGCGCTCCCCAACGTTCGGCCGACGAGTGCCGCCGGCGAGCTGAAGAAGAGCGATCGCGCGCTCCTTGGCTTATTGGTCGCGCTGCGCAGCAGGCCGCGGCTGCTCGCTCTCGACGAACCAACGGCGGTACTCGGCGAGGCTGGTGTTCAGGTGGTCAAAGACGCGATCGGACGCGTACTGGGGGGTGGCGGGGCAGTTGTCCTGGTCAGCCATCGGCTGCGCGATATCCTGCAGCTTGCGACCAAGATCGTGGTGCTGGTCGATGGACGGGTGACGTACCAGGGCCCGGCTGGTGACCTGACGCCCGAGGAGATCGTGCAGAAGCTGACCGCGGGACGCCCGGAGGCGACCCCCACGGCGCGCGTGGATGATGTTGAGAGCCGCCCCGGCGATGTTGTGGTCGACTTGCGGGATCTCCAGACCACTACCGGGTTGAAGGTGGATCGGTTGACCGTACGTGCGGGCGAAATCGTTGGAGTGGCCGGCCTCTCAGGTAGCGGTCGGTCGCGACTGCTGCGCCTGGTCGCGGGCGTGGTGCCCAAGGTCAGCGGGACCATGAGCTTCATAGGGGCGCCGCTCCCCAGCACACCGAACGCCGCGCGCCGCGCAGGCATCGCCTACATTCCGGAAGATCGCGTCCGGGACGCCATGTTCACGTCACTGACGGTGTCAGCTAACCTCAATGCGGCTCAACTGCCACACGCGCGGACGCTCCTGTCCGTGGTGTCCAGGCAGAGGGAAACCGAGCGCGCTCGGGACTTGATCGATCGTTACGGCATCCGCACACCGGGCATGTCCGCACTGGTTACGACGCTCAGCAGCGGCAACCAGCAGCGTGTAGTCCTGGCCCGCGAGCTCGCCCGCGGACCGAAGCTCCTGGTCGCCGATGAGCCGACGCAGGGCGTGGACAGCGGTGGGCGAGTGGCCATCCACCAGATCGTGAGGGACTATGTTCGCCGTGGCGGCGCTGTCCTGATGGTTTCATCCGAGTTCGAAGAGTTACGCGAACTGTGTCATCGCGTGGTTGTCATCCGCGACGGTGTGGTTGTAGCCGAATTCGACGGAGGCACGGATGCGCAGGCCCTGCTCGGCGTGGCGACCGGAGCAACCCTGCGCGCAACCGTATCTGCCACGGACGTGGCGTCGTGACCGACACCACCCAGGCCCAACGCATCGACGACTCCTCGCCACGAGGATCTCGCGCGCTGCGAATCCGCGGCGACCTGCTCCAGCGCGGCGCCCTGTTCGGCGCGTTCGCCCTGTTGCTGCTGGTGTGCTCGGTCACATTCCCTGCTTTCGCCTCACTCGACAACTTCCGAAACATCCTGACGTTTTCGGCAATCCTCTTCATCATCGCGCTGGGCCAAACGCTTGTGGTGCTTGGCCGTGGGGTAGACCTGTCTGTCGGCTCAATGGTCGGACTCGCGGGTGCCGTGTTCGCCCGGCTGGTTGTGTCGGGGTTTCAAATTCCGCTGGCGATTGCGCTGACGCTGCTACTGGCCATCCTGCTCGGCGGTGTGGTCAACGGCATGTTGATCACCAAAGCCCGCATTTCCTTTTTCATCGTCACGCTGGGGACATTTTCGTTGTTCCGCAGCCAGGCACAGGTCCAGCTCGGCGGGGAAAGCCTGACCGTCCGGTCACCCTTCTTATCCGAACTGGCTAACGGTCGACTGGGCCCGATCCCGAACGTCGTATTGTTCGCGACCGTTCTGTTCCTGGTCGTGTTGTTCGTGCAGCAGGGGACCGTGTATGGCCGATCCCTGTACGCGACTGGCGCCAATCCGCTGGCAGCACGCCTGATTGGCATTCGCACTGATCGTGTCCGCATCATCAGTTATGCGATATGCGCGCTGCTCGCGGCTGTGGCAGGATTGCTGACAGTCGGGCAGATTGGCTCAGCCCAGCCGTCAGCTGGCACCGGCCTGGACCTCTCAGCACTGGCCGCGGTCTTACTGGGGGGAACGCGTTTCTCGGGCGGACATGGCGGGGTGGGTCCGACGTTGCTGGGCGTGCTGTTCATTGCGACACTCAACAATGCGCTTGCCATTGCAGGCGTGGATTCGTTCTGGCAGGGCACAGCGGCGGGGATCGTACTGATCGCCGCGGTGGCCATCGACCGCAGTCGGGGAGAGGATTAGATGTCGCTTTGGTCTCAGG
>DASYKL010000224.1:0-4127 GCA_035995405.1 Chloroflexota bacterium | reverse complement strand
GGTGTCGCCTTGTGGCGCTTCGGCGTCGCCGATTGGCGTCCCAGCGTCTGATGGGTCAGCGGCGCTAGCCGGCGTGTCGGTTGTAGTTGGCAGAACCTCGTCGCCGATGCGTGGGCCGAGACCGAGCTCGGCACTGGCGGCGCCTTCGATAACGGCTTCTTCGCTGTCGATCACCGGCAGCGCGTCGCCTCCCGTGGCCGCGGCGACAGGTTCGACGGGTTCGACTGCTTCAATGTTCGGTGCAGGCGTCGTTTCTAAGAGAGTTGGCAGCAGGTCCATGACGGCAGGCGGTGCGGCGGACTCGACGAGCGGCGCGATCGCACCTGGGTCAGCGACTGCTGACGCTGCCGCGCCGTCGTCTACACGTTCGACTGCTTCGACGGCAGCAGTGGCGGGGACGGTGGGCGCGAGCGGCGCCACAGGAGATGACAGTTCTGGTTCTGCAGGGCCGGCGGGCGCCGCGGGGGCGGAAGGGTCGGCTGCGGCTGCCTCTGCAGCGGAGTCTGGCGCGGCTGGGGCGGGCACCGCAACCGGTTCGACCGCTTCGGCCGGCACGGTAGGCGCGAAGGGGTCGACGGCGGCGGTTAGGGCGGCTGCTGCCTCTGCGGCCGCGGGCGCGACCGGCGCCGCTGGGGCGGGCAGTGCAACCACTTCGACCGGCGCGGCAGGCGCGGCGAGTGCAGGCGGAGCGGCTGGCGCAGGTGGAGCGACCGGCGCAGGCGGAGCGGCTGGCGCAGGCGGAGCGGCTGGCGCAGGTGGTGCAGACGGCGCAGGTGGTGGCGGCGCCACGCGAGCCGGTAGCGGTGGAGCCACGGGCGCGGGCGGTGCGACGGGAGCTGGAGCTGGAGGTGCAACAGGAACCGGCGGCGGTGGAACGGCAGGTGCCGGCACGGGAGCTGGAGCTGGAGCTGGTGGAGCAGCGGGCAGCGGTGCCGGCGGGGCAGGTGGTACATGCACGGGTGGTGCCGCTGGCGCTGGCTTCGTTACGGGCGGTGGCGGCAGCGGTTGCGCACCGACACTCATCACCCCTGCCACATGTAACGAAAGCAACCCACCAACCGTCAGGCTGGTTACCAGAATTCGACTTCGAACGCGAACACGACCAGGCACGCTTTGCATCCCCACCGCCCCGGCTGCTCGCCTCGGGCGACCGTTAGCGCTCGCACACGACGTGCCACTTCGCCTTCTTGAAATCGCACAATTGCAAAACACAGGCAACAAAACGGGGACCCATTTTCAGGGTCCCCGTTTACATCAATCGTCGCCGACGCGAAAACCAGACCCTAGCAGTACGTCGCCTTCGACGCCGCGCCCATGTCCGTCGACGGCACCGCCAGGTTCACCAGCGTGTCCTGGGTCACGTCCAGCGTCTTGCCAGACACATCACCCGTGATGCTCACCGTGTACTGCCAGATCCGCGCGTGCAGCATCTGGTCAAATGACCCGTCCGCATCGGCCGCATCCACGTGGCTGACGAGCCTCGGCATCAGCGGCTGATTGGCACCTTGCGGCGCCACGGGAATCAACTTGATCGTCAGCGGCTCGCCAGGCTGGTAACCCGTGCCGATCATCTCGAAGTCCAGCGCCGACTGGTTCGCCACCGTCGTCGGTGGCACGTACGCCACGAAGTGCGTTGTCGGCGGATTCTCCAGCGGTTCAGGCTGTGTCGCCAGGCTGGGGATCAGCTTGCCTGCCCCCAAGCGCCGCGCCAGACGACCGACCGCGGTAATCGCCAGACAGCCTTTCCGACCGTCGCCCGGCACGATCGTCGGATCGAGCGGGACATCGTCCAGGAACAGCTGCAGGCCAGCCTTCTGGAAGCGCTGGGCGACGTAGGGCAAATACAACGGCGCGCCGTACTTGCCGTTAGCCTTCTCACGCATGTAGACAGGCCGCTCGGGCGCCGTCTGCGGCAGGCCGAAAAAGTCCCATGCTTCTTCTTGCGCCTGGAAAGGCGACTGCGTCACCGGATCGAAGAAGTAGCGCGCCAGGAAGCGTGGCTCGACGAGCCAGCCCATGCGCCGCTCGGCGTCGTCGGCAAAACCAAGCGTCGTGTCCTGCGGCCGTGGCCGCGGGATGCCGACGTTTTCCAGGAGGTCGTCGCGGCCCTGCTCGGTGAACTGCTCGAAGACGTTGGCCATCTGGGCGCGACCCGTTTCGGGGTGCCATTGCAGGATGCCGCGCTGAAACGCCTGCGACAGATAGCCAGTGTCGGTTGGATAGTGGTAGCGGCGACTGACTGGATAGCCCAGGACTTCGACGCCACCGAAACGGCGGAATTCGGTCCAGAAGGCGGCTTCGCCGTCGTCGACGACGGTGTAGCCGCGGTAGGGGGCCATATCGACCGGCAGTCGGCTCTCTTGCGAGTAGAACCAGCCACCGGGGATGGGATAGTCGCGGAGCCCGGTCGCCATCTGTGCGCTCGCCATCTGGGCCGGCACCATAAGAGTCGCGACTTCGAGTGCCAGCACCAGGCTGACGAGTCCGATGCGCAGACCGCGGCGCGGTGTTTTCAGACTGAAATCGAAGGACATGGAGCGCATCAGTTCGCTTCCTCATCGGCTGGGGTGGGCGCCGCCTGAGCGGCCTGGGCGTACGGTGACGGCTGGTCCGGCAAGGCCGGTGCGCCAGGCCGCATCACACCCGGGATGGCGGCGATCAGCGGCGTCGACGGCGTCTCGACCCACGGAATGTCGTGGTCCATCGACGGGAACAAATCATTCGGGATCACCGACAACGAGCCAGCCTCGGGCAGCGTGATGTACAGCGTCTCGTCGTTGTGGTTGAGCACCATCCGCGATCGTTGACCCAGGAAATCGGACTGCGCGTTGACCTGGACACCAAAGCGACCCGAACGATCTGGCAGCGCCACACGCCCTACCTCGAGGCCAGCGGTGGGATCCAGACGGAGGATCACGTTCGGGCGCGAGCTCAAGACATAGATCGAGCCACTGCCTTCGGAAGCGGTGATGGCTGCTGGCTCGACCGCCAGCGGGTAGCGGATGACGCCTTGCGAGATCGGCTCGACGACAGCCAGCTCATGCGTGGCGCTGTTGATGCCGTATGCCAGACCACGTGCCGTTGCCACACCCTGCAGGCCGACACCGGTCAGCGTGATGCGGGCGGTGACCTGGCTGCTGGCGACGTCGATCACCGAGAGCTGACCAGCCAGGTGGCTGGCGTACAGCACGTGGCGATCGGAGTCGAGCGCCAGCGAGGTGATCTGCGGCAGATTGTTGACCGTGCGCAGCAGCCGGCCGGCTCGACCATCGATGACGCCGAGCGCCTGGCGCTCGGGCAAGACGACATAGACCAGGCCGAGCTGCGAATCGACCTGCAGGTCGCCGGGCGGGACGGGCATGGGAATGCTCGTCAAACGGCGACCGCTGGCATCCAGGACCACGACCGCCGACTCGTTGCGGGCGGAGACGAACACGTAGCCAGTGGTCTGGTCGATGGCCAGATCGACGGGCAGGTTGCCCAGTGTAATCGGGCGATTGAACGTGGAACGTCCTGGATCGGTGGCCCACAGGACTCCAGAGCCGTCGGCGATGAACACCCGACCGGTTGTCGGGTCGACATCGACGCCCGCGGGGAGGCCGCCGACGATCGTCGCCGCGGCAGTCGCAGGTGTCGGCATGGGGGTGGGCGATGGCACAACCGTCGGTTGCGGCGTCGCGGTCGGCGAGGCGGGCGCGGCGGCCACGGGTGCGACCTGCTGGGCCGTGGTCGACCGAGCGGGCGGCGCCGGTGGTGCAGCCGGTGCGGGGACCTCGGTTGGCACGATCTGCGGAGCCAGGGTCGGCTCGGCCGTAGCCGGCGCGAGCGTAGGCTCCGGGGTCGGAACTGGCACATTGCTGATCGTGTACTCGAACGTGTTGGTCAGCAGACCGGTCGCATACAGCTCGACCCGGTAGCGGCCGGGGGTCTCAGTGCCCTGGTGGTACCAGACGTAGGTGTCCCAGAAATGGGTCAGCTTGATGTCGTCGGCGGGCTTGCTGGCGGCTGCAGCGCCGGCCGTGGCGGCCGTCGTACCCGCATCAGCGGGCTTGTTCGAACCCGACGCCAGGAAGGCTTTGAGCTGTGCGGCGGCATCGGGATTGGCGGCCAGGCCTGTCGGCACGCCG
>DASYKL010000223.1:0-7281 GCA_035995405.1 Chloroflexota bacterium | reverse complement strand
CCGCAGCCCGCCAAACCCAAACCGCCGGTCCTGGGAGCCGAGCCACTCAAGCCACCGACGACGCCAACCGATCCGTCGGTGCCGTTGCCGCTCAGTGCGTATCCCCACCCCAACGGCGACAACGGTCGCGGCATGCACTGGGTGCCAACGACCAAACAGGACACTACCGTGGTCGATCGGTTCGTCGCTGAAGCGCAACGGATGGGCGTCAAATGGGTGACCTTCCTCAACGACGGCGCCGCGGTCGGGCAGAACGACTACCTGGTCAACAAGCTGGTCGGGGCTGGTATCGAGCCGGTTATGCGGCTGTACTCGCCCAAGCTAGAGCCTCTCCAGGGCGATGTTGAAGGAATGGTTCGCCACTACGTGGGCATGGGCGTGCATTATTTTCAGCCATTCAACGAGCCGAACCTGGCGCTCGAAAACCCGGACGGCGTTCCGTCGGTCGACCGTTATCTGGACGCCTGGATCCCCGCGGCGAAAGCGATCGTCAAGGGCGGCGGGCTGCCTGGCTTCGGATCGCTCGCGCCCGGGGGCGACAAAAATGACATCGACTTCCTCAACGAGGCGCTCACCGGGCTGCAGCGGCGGGGCGAGTTGGGCACGCTCGATCGGGCCTGGCTGTCGATGCACAACTACACCCACAATCACGCCATTGAAGAGCGCTCTGATACCGACGGCTTCTTCAAGTTTCGCGCCTATCACCGAATGGTGAGCAATGCGCTCGGTCGCGACCTGCCGATCATTGGAACCGAGGGCGGGACGTTCGTCGGCGAGCACGAGGACACCAGCCAACCAGCGGTCGACGCGAACACCGCCGTCAACATGTCCAGCCAGGCGTACCGCTATATGCGCGACCAGCGCGAGCCGTGGAACTTCGTCTACTCGTTCTGGACGATCGCCAACGAGGCCGGCGGTGGGACAGACCGCCAGTTCAGCGAACACGCGCTGTTCAAAGCGGACGGCAGTCGCAGCCCGATCGTCACCGCGCTGCAGGCTCTCGGCTAACGAGCGTCAGGCGGGCTTTACCAGCCCCTGTTTACGATGCTTGGGCACTGCCGCTTTCTTGGGCGGCACTGGCTCTTGAGCCGCCGCCGCCTTGGCCTGGGCTGCTTTCGCTTTGCGGGATCGAGCGCTGGCCGACTTGAGGTGCACGACGTTGTCCTTGGCCGGCTCGGGGGCAGGTGGCGCGGGACTCGGCAACGCCGCTTTGAACGGCTTTGCTCTGGTCGTAGGCGAACGGCGAGCGGCTGGCGTAGGCGGTGGCGGGGTTGGCGCGTCGATGACTGCGCTTGTGAGCTGGCCGCGCACCTGCTCGGGCACCAGGTAATCCGGCAGGATCGTGTTCTCATCGGTATAGGCGTCTTCGCCCTGTTCCCACGTCAATCCAACGGCCCCTGCCAGGTTGGCTCGCTCCAGGTGAGTCTCGGTCAGATGCGCCGCGGTCAGCACGGCGTCCTGCAGGTCGGCGCGCCACATGATGGCGCCGGTCAGGTCGGCCTGGCTCAGGTCGGCGCCACGAAGATCGGTGTCCTTGAGATTGCAGCCCTTGAGATTGGATTCCCACAGGTCTGCCCCACGCAGGTTCGCCCCGCTCAGGTCGGCCCCCGACAGGTTCGCGCCGTTGAGTCGGGCGCCCTCGAGGTTGGCCCGCGCCAGCGACGCGCCCGACAGATCGGCTTCGGTCAGCGAGGCGCCGCTCAAATCCACTTCGCGGAGGTTCGAGCGACTCAGAACGGCTCGGCTGCCGTCGATCTTTTCGAGGTGCGCGCCTGCCAGCGTCACGCCATCGAAGCGGCAGCCTGACAGATTGGCGCCGCGCAGATCGGTTTCGCGCAGGTCGAGCAGACGCCGTTCGCCGTTTGGCTCCTTGTGGCGGCGGCCGAGGACGGCCAGGATGGCCTGGATGTCGGCGTGCGGAATCAGCGGGCCAACCTTTATGCCCGGAGTACCGCTGCGATCGTCCGGACGCCAGGCAGCGTTCTCCCGCACATAGGCCGTCAGGACTTCCACGATCGGCCAGTATTCGCGCTCGGACTCCTGCAGCAGACGCTCGAGGGCGTAGATCCCGCCGAGTCGGGCCTCGGTCCGCACCGAACCGTCGCCGCGCTCGCTGCCGAGTTGTTCGACGGCTGGTGCGAAGCGCTCGTGGGCTTTGAGCTCGCGGCTGAGCTCATACCGTCGCCAGGCGATGCCGAGACCGAGGAGCAGGCCACTGGCGGCCAGGATCACGGCCAGGGTCATGCGAGCGCCGTTTTCGGCCTGGAAGATGTTGTTCTCTAGCGCGAGCTGCTCCGCTACGGACAGGCTTTCCTCAGCTTGCAGACGCTCACGGGCCGGCGCGACTTGCCAGTGCGGGACGAGCCACAGGGCCAACCCGGCCACTATTGCCAGGAGGAGAAAGAACGCGACGAGCCGGCCAGGCTTGTGCCGCACCTCTCCAGCTTCTTCGCGGGGTGCCCCACGAACAAACCAGCCCTTGCGCGGCTTGTCGTTGTGTGTGCCCGCCACGCCTCCTATTTTCACCCACGCGTTGGGGTCGAGAACGCGGCAAGGAGTTCACATTTCTGCTACGAACCGTCACCCGGATCTTCGGCGGCGTAGTAGCGAACGGTCCCTTCTTCGTACCTTTTGGCGATCTGGCCTCTGGCGTGGAGGAGCTCCAGGTGGGCCAGGGCCTCCGTTACGGCCATGCGGCGCTCGAAGCCAGTGAGGTCATCCCATGTCCTGCGGCGGCTCCAGGCCATGCGTGCCGCGATCTGGAACCCAGACTGCAACTGGCCAGGCTCCCTGCCGAGCAGCGCGACGATCTCGTCCAGCCGCCGTTGATGATGCTCCAGCAACGCCGCCGTCCGCTCCGGGAGACCGCGGAATGGCTCGCCGTGGCCGGGCATTACTAGCTCAGCCTCCAACTTGCCGATCAGCTTCAGCGAATCGAGGTAGTCCGCCAAGGGATTGCCGTTCGTCCGCACATGCAAACCCACTGACGGCGTGATGTGCGGCAGCACATGGTCGCCAGACAACAGGATCTTGGCTCGCCCGTCATACAGACAGATGTGGCCAGCCGAATGCCCCGGCGTCCAGATCACCTTGAACGCGAATCGGCCACACGGGATCTCCTCGCCGCCGTCGAGCGTCCGGTCGGGATAGGCGATCTGGACCCGCTCCATCATGCTCATGCTGCCGCGGTTCAGCCGGTCGAGCTCGTCGTCCGGCGTGCCGTTCAGGTGCAGCCACTCGCGCATCTCCCCCATGAGCACGTCAGCATCGACGTAGCGCGACTCGATGTACAGACGCTCCAGCCGATGAAAGCTGAGGTCGGCACTGGTGATCTCGCGCAGTCGGCCAGCCAGGCCGTAGTGGTCCGGATGGATGTGGGTGATCACCAGATGGCGCACATCGGGCATGCGAATGTCGAGCGCGCGGAGGTGGCCTTCGAGCGCGCGCAGCGTATCGGCCGTGTCCCAGCCGCAGTCGACCAGGAGGTACCCGTCGTCGGCTCGGATCAGGTAGGTGTTGACGTGTCCGAGCGGGCTGTCTGTAAGCGGCAGCGGTAAGCGCCACACCCCTGGTAACAACTCCGCGCGTTCAGGAAGAGATTGGCCAGGTCCCACGGCCAGCGTCGATTCCGTCACTCAGCGACTCCTGACCGCGTCTCGCCGGCGAGCGCGGCTTCTCGATCAGCGTAACCGAATGACCTGCCTTGACAGGTCATTACAAGACCGTACAGGCGGTCGAGAACTCTTGACCGAACGTGACGGGGTTCATTATTGTCGGCCGTCCGAGACCGCAATCAACCTCGGACAGGTCGCGCCGACCTGGCGTGTCCACCTCAACAGGAGAACACGCCCAGAGTTATGCCCGCGCTGCCGTCTGCCCGCTTGCCCAAATTTCAACGCCTGCTTACGGGTGGTCTGGCGCTGATTGCGCTGATCGCCGCCAGTCCGAGCGCGGCGACGTTTGCGCAGGCCAGCGCACAACAGGCCCGCGTGGACCTGGTACGCGTCCAGCGGCCGATCGCCGAAGACTACGCGATTGATCAGGCACTCGTCGCCACGCTGCCGACTCCACCTGCTGTTACTTCTCCTGACGAGAGCGGCGACCAGCACATCGCCGCGATCGGGCCCGCCATGCGGCCGTTGGTCCCCCAGTTCAACGCGATCTGGCCGACCCAGGGGTTGATCACCACCTACTTCGGCGAGGTCGGCCCGTACTCACCCCGCGGTCATGCTGGCCTCGACGTGGCCGGCCCATGGGGCACGCCGATTGTAGCCATCGACGACGGCGAGATCCTCAAGGCCAACTGGAACGACGAAGGTTACGGCGGCCTGGTTATCATCGGCCACCCGTCCGGCTATGAGACGTGGTACGGCCACCTGGCCAAATTCAGCGTCGCCGACGGCGACCAGGTCAAACGCGGCGACCAGATTGGCCTGATGGGCTCAACGGGCTACAGCACGGGGCCGCATCTGCACTTCGAAGTGCGCCAGGACGGCCAGCTGATCGACCCACTCCAGTTCCTGGCCGAAGCGAACCTCAAAGACGCCGACTGGTAGGCCGAGCTAGGGTCTTTCAGATGCCACGAGCACCGTCACTTTGAGGTGACGCGTGCCGAACGCTTCGGCGGTGGGCAGATCGGGAAACCAGATGTCGAAGATATTGCCCTTCACCGCCCCACCACTGTCTTCGACGGTGAATACGTCATCGGGGAAGGCGTCGATCTTCAACTTCGTTCCGGGTGGGTAGAGCCGCCAATCGGCAGCCACCGTGCCCCAGCGGGTGCGAACGCCAGACGCGGTCATCGCGCCGACAGCGCCGCCATCACCACCCGTCGCGTAGGCCGTGACAACGCCATCGATAACCAGCGCGTCGGACCAGGCTGGAGCCTCTTCTGCCTGCGCGGCAGGCGCACAAAGTACCAGCGCCGCCCCGAAGGCGGCGAAAAGTCGCGTAATGCTCAATGTCCCTCCTGCATGGCGCCTGCGTGGGGGGTCGGCGCTGCTGGACCTGGATTCAGGGTGCCCTTACGGCTCCGGGCGTGTCAAATCAGCCGGCTCGGCCACCCCAACCGGCCCGACCTCGGGAAGCACGCCTTTGCGGTGCAGGAACCGTCGCACTTCGATCGCGATGGCCCGCAGTAGCGATGCCTCGCGAACGTCGAGACGGGCGCGGTACAGAGCTACGCGCAGCGAGCGCATGACATTCGGCCGCGAGCGAACCTTCAAAAATTCGATGGCTTCGAGCGCCCGCTCCAGGTCGGCGAAGAGGTCCTCGAGCAGTCCCGACTCCGCTTGAGGAGCCGATTTGCGCGCCGGTCGATAGGTCTGCTGCTGTCCGGCGGCGTGACTAAAGAGCCGATAGAGGACGAGCAGCGCCGCTTGCGCCAGGTTGAGCGAGGGATACGCCGGGTTCGTCGGGATTGTCGTCACTGCGTGGCAGGCGTCGAGCATCGTGTTACTCAGACCCCAGTCTTCGCGGCCGAATACGACCGCCACCTGCTGCCCAGCGCGGGCTGCTTCGGCCACCTGGTCGATAGCCGTTTGAAAAGGTAGGGCGTTGCGTTCGGCCCGATGGTGACGACCTGTCAGGCCGACGACGAGCTGCCGATCGGCGACGGCAGCGGGCAACGAGTCGTATTCGCGCGTGGCCTCGACAATGTGCTGGGTGTAATGAGCGATGCCGCCGACGTGCCACGGGTCGAACCCAACGGGGTTGACCAGGCGGAGCTCGAGGAAACCGCAATTGGCCATCGCGCGGACGACGCCACCGATATTGACGGGATCGGTCGGCTCGACCAGAACCACGGCGATACGCGAAAACCAGTCCGGGGCCCGCCAGGTCTCGTCTGAGGCGACGAAGGCAAGTGATTCATCACGGCGGGTGACCGGGTCCTGCGGCTTTTTGCGGACGAAGCGGGTGAGTCGTTCGGACAACGACGTGATTGAAACACGTGGTCGGCCCAGTTACCCTCGCAGCGGTTGTCATGGTCTATCCGCGCGCCTGTCCGAGCTGTCGAGCGATTGAGCCATCACCCGAGCAGCTCTACAGCACGCGCGCGGCGATAGACGGCGGCACGCCCTCGCCGTGGCGACCAGAAACCCCGGGCCGCATACTCGACCTGCGCTGTGGCGCCTGCTGGGCGCTGTTCCGCTGGGACTATTTCGGATCGCGGCTCGTCGAAATGATCAAAGAGGGCGACCCGAACGGCCTGTCCGAAGCATTGAGGACTGACGGCTGAGGCCGCGGCCGCTTCATTCTGTAGCTGCCGGTACCCGCGCCGCAGCCCACCGCAAGACATCCCGTCGACTGACCACGCCGACCAGCTGGCCATTGTCGTCGACCACCGGCAAGCGGCGGATCCGCTGTTGGGTGAGCTGTTCGGCCACCCGCTCGAGGGTGGTCGTCACGGACACCGTGACCGCTGGTGTTGTCATCACCTCGCCGACGATCGAGCCGCTCTTGCCGATGAGATCGGCCTCGCTCACCACGCCGATAACGCGCCCCCCAGCGCACACGGGCAAGCCGCTCACGTCGTGGAAGTTGAGCAGCCGCGCCGCCTCATCGACGCTTTCGTCAGGTGAGGCACTGATCACGTCGGTAGTCATCACGTCGCGCGCGGTTGCGATGGTGCCGTGGAGTGCTTCTGCGCCACCAAACGTCGGTCGTCGGACCGGTCGCGAGCTGACGCTCGACAGCCCATCGCCGGGTAAAGCTTCGCGCCGATCGAACAGCTCGGCTGGCTCGTCTTCGAAGAAGGCGCCCACCGCGCCATCATGGATTTCGAAGGTCAGGACGCGGCCGGATTCGAGGCGCAGCGAGCCGCGCAGGGTTGACGCGTCCTGGACAGCCCGAGCGTCAGAGGTACCGGCTGGCAAGACCAGGACGATCTCACCACCGCGGACCGCCAGAGCCAGGCCTTCCTCATCGCCAGAATCGCTGCTGCCGCCCTCGCCGAGGAACGCGGCCTGGATGTTGACCCGTCGCATAGTAGACAGAGTATCGGGGAGTTGCGAGTTGGGAGTTGGGAGTTAGGGCCGCGCCAGCACGCGTAACCACGGGCGTGGCGCTGACGCTGCTGACCCTGTGCCTTGTGGCTGAGGCAGTCGTGTTGCGCGTCGGCATCGACGACCTGGATGAGGGCTACTTCGCCCAGCAGGCCGTCCGCATCCTGCACGGCCAGGTGCCTTATCGCGACTTCGCGACGTTCTATACGCCTGGCCTGGCCTACCTCCACGCTGGCGTGTTCGCTGTACTCGGAGAACCTTCCCTGGTAGCCATGCG
>DASYKL010000222.1:0-7738 GCA_035995405.1 Chloroflexota bacterium | reverse complement strand
CAGATACAAACGCTCCACCATTGTCATCGGCGACCTTAACGCTGATAACTTCGGCATCCGGCGCAATGCCCAGATAGTGCTGGGCAGCGTCATGACCATTGATGATGCCTGCGACGTGGGTGCCGTGTCCGTAACCGTCATCGGCTGATTGGGTGTTGCGGTTGACGTTGACTGCAATGACTTGATTGACGAGGTCAGGGTGTGCGACGTCAATGCCACTGTCGATGACCGCGACGGCTATGCTCGAGCCTGTATCGCTGTGCCCGTTCGTGCCCTGCCACACGTCAGTCGCATGGGTATCAAACGGGTAAGTCGTCAGGAGATTGCGCGGATCGATCTGCCTCCTGGCCTCGTGGCGTGGCTTGGGCTTCTGCTCCTTGTTTGCCTTCTTGTCGGTCGACCGTAGGGCCGGGACAACCTGGACCGCGCTGTCGGGTGACACATAGCGGACGCCGGGCAAGCTAGCGAGAGCCGCCACCGCACTTTGAGGAACGCTCGCCACGAAGGCGGGAATAACGTCGAATTCCTCGGCGACCAGTAAGCCGGGCACTCGCATGGCGATGCTGCTGGCTTTGATGTCGCTCTTGGTCTTCTGGACGATCACGCGAACCAGGCGAGCGGGTTCAACCTGCGCTCCGTACTGCAGCAACGGATGGATCTTTAGCGACGAGCTCAGGCTGACCTGATCTGCGGGCGCGGCGATGGCGGCACCTGGAAGGAGGCTTGTGCCAAGCACCGCCGCCAGGAGTAAGCGGGTGAAAAACGAGGCGGTTTTGAGCAATGGATGACTCCGCGCAGAGACTTCAGGGGTGTGATGGGTTTGCTGCTGCATATGCGTCTGGTTCAAGATTCGGCTGAACGTAATGATTTGGCGGGCCCCGCGGCGGGGGAACTCATACCCCCACCTGGGGTCGCTGCCCGGGGCTCAATTCCAGCGCGGGTCTGGCCGATGGTTCAGAGGTGGGTATCGTCCCGCGCGCATGGCGCGTTCCAATCTTCAGCGGGCTGGTGTGTCTTGCTGCCTGCCTCCTGGTTGGTCTGTGCCTGATCCTGCCGCTGGCACCCATTCAATGGGCGTGGTGGGGCGCACTGGCACTGTTTGTCACCATCCTGGTCAGCGAGGCCGGTCGAGTTGAGCTGTCGCATTCGGCCGGCGACGAGGCGGGCAATCGATACGTTGTCTCAGTGGCCACCATTCCGCACATCGCCAGTGCGCTGCTTCTCCCACCAGCCCTTGCTGCACTTCTGGCCGGGCTGGGCATGCTGGTGGACGAAGTGCGTGGACGAAGCCCTGTGCCCAGGCTGGTATTCAACGTCGCCTGCACCGTTCTGAGCGTCGGCGCGGCGGCTCTCGAAGCGAATGTCCTGGGCGTAGCGGGTAATAGCCTGGCTGATGACAGCGCGTGGAAAGTGCTCGCCTTTTTTTGCGTGGTTCTCACCTATTACCTGGTGAACACGCTCCCCGTGGTAACGATTGCGACCCTGGCCAGTGGCGGGTCATTTTGGGGGCTAGTGGCAATCAATGCTCGCTACTCCGCGCCCGCCGAGCTCGCCGTCGCCGTCGTTGGCGGCCTTGCCGCCCACGAATGGATCCATGGACCGGCGTGGGTTTTGGCTGGCCTATCACCGGCCGTTATCGCGCAGCTGGCGCTGCGTTCGATCGGCGCGCGGAATCGAAAGGCGGAGCAGATCAGTTCGCTCGACCGACTGGGCCGGGCGTTATCGCGGGTCTTTACGGTCGAGGAAGTGTTCGAAGCCGCCGCGGCACACTTGCGCTCGGGCGGCCCGGTAGCGGGCTGCTTTGTCGAGCTGCGTGACCCACTCGTTCACCTGGCAGACGGAGCTGCCGCCGGTCCAGACGGGCGACGAAGAGCAATCGAGTTGGCCCAACAGACGGCTATGGCCGGCGAGCCAGTGTGGATGGTCGAGCCCGGGCAGCGCGCGGCACCTGGGGGAACGACGTGGCTCGTGCTCCCTCTCGCACAACGAGACTCAGCCGGTGGTTGTTTCGGGATCATGTCAGACCGCGCCGATGCCTTTGACGCGGGGGACCGGGCCTACTTCGGCCTGGTGGCCGAGCGAATCACCGTCGCCCTCGAGAATGCTCGCCGAGCGGCCGAGCTCGCGCGTATGGCATTTCACGATGCCTTGACAAATCTGCCAAATCGGGCATTGCTGCTCGATCGGCTGGAGCACGCGCTCGTACGTCGAAACCGCTCTGGCCGGCCGGTCGCCATCTTGTTCGTGGACCTCGACAACTTCAAGATCGTCAATGACAGCCTGGGACATGATGCCGGTGACACACTCCTGCAGCGCGTCGGCGAACGGCTGCAGAGCGCCATGAGAGCAGGCGATACCCTCGCCCGCTTTGGAGGCGACGAGTTCATCGTTCTGCTCGAAGAACCCGCGGATGCGACCGAAGCACTCGACGTTGCTAGCAGGTTGGCAGCCGTGCTGCGTGCCCCGATCGAGGTGGAAGAACGGTCGATGGTGGTTGAAGTGAGCATCGGTGTGGCGATAAGCGGACCTGGTCGGGACCGACCCGCGGACCTCTTGCGCGATGCCGATTTGGCACTCTACCGCGCCAAGACTGGTGGCAAAGCTCGCAGCGTGCTCTTCGAACCGGGCATGGCAACGGCGGCTGTCCAGCGTCTCGACCTCGAAAATGACCTGCGTCGGGCGGTCGACAAACAGGAGTTCTGCATTCACTACCAACCGATCGTCGACCTGACAACGGCTGAACTGGTCGGCTGGGAGGCATTGGTCCGCTGGCAGCATCCTGAGCGCGGATTGGTGGCCCCGAATGACTTCATTCCAATGGCCGAGGAGACTGGCTTGATCGTGCCACTTGGACAGTGGGTGCTAGAGGAGTCCTGCCGTCAAGGGCGTATCTGGCAATTGCAACACGATGATGATGCGCTCAGTATGAGCGTCAATCTGTCCGGGCGGCAGTTCCAGCAGCCGTCGCTTGTAGTCGACGTTCAGCGAGCACTCGCCAACGCCGGCCTCGACCCACACACGCTCAAGCTCGAGATCACCGAAAGCGTGGTGATGCAAGACGTGGACATTGCCAGCGCGACTCTTGATGCCCTGGCCGCACTGGGCGTCCGGATCGCCATAGACGACTTCGGTACTGGATACTCTTCCCTGGCGTATCTGAAACGCTTCCCGATCGAGACGCTCAAAATCGACCGATCGTTTGTCAGGGGCATCGTGGACGACCCGCAGGATGCGGCGATCGTGCGGAGCGTGATCGCGTTAGGCGACGCGCTCAATTTGACGGTTACTGCCGAGGGGATCGAGACCTTAGCTCAGCACACCCACCTGGCTGATCTCGGCTGCACCCTGGGCCAGGGTTATCTCTTCGGCCGGCCTGTGCCCGCCGACGCGGTAAGCGACGTAGCGGCTGCGGGCGGCGCAGAACGAGCACTGATTCGGCGACAAGCAGCCTGACGTCGCCGCGTGACGCGACGCCACCGCCAAGAACCAGGTGCATCGGGACGGCGATAGCATGAGGCGCTGATGACCGCGTCGGACACACTGCAATTCGCCAAGCTCGCCGCGGCGTTCGAAGAGCTCGAGCAAACGTCCAGCCGCAAGCAGTTGACTGCGATCCTGGCCAACCTCCTGCGAGAGGTAGACGGGAACGCGATTGCTGAAGTCGCGTACTTGCTCCAGGGCCGCGTAGCGCCTCTGTACGAGCCGATCGAGTTCGGCCTTGGCGAGCGATCAATGGAGAAGGTCGTCGCCGACGTTTACGGGGTCGATTCCGCCGAAGTGCGACGGCGCGACGCACTGGCTGGTGACCTCGGTCTGGTGGTCGCTGAGTTGGCGTCTGCTTCGCCGCACAGTGCCGCGCCGTCGGTGCGCGAGGTGTTCAGCAAGTTACGGTCTCTCGCTGACATCGCGGGAGTAGGCAGCGGCGAACGCAAGCTGACCATTGTGCGGGAGCTGCTCACGGGACTGGACCCGCTTTCGGCCAAACACCTCGTTCGCATTCCCCTTGGCAATAGCCGCCTGGGTGTCGGTGACGCGACCATCCTCGCCTCTTTCAACGAAGCTCATCTGGGTGGGACGAAGGCAGAGCAAGCGATCCTGGAGGACGCCTACAACCGCACGTCCGACCTGGGTCTGGTCGGAGAAACGTTGTGGACCCACGGCCTCGCTGGTGTACACGAGCTGCAGGTTATGGTCGGTCGACCCATTCGACCTCAACTCGCCGAGCGACTTCCGGACATCCCAAGTCTTTTGGACAAGCTCGGTGGGCGAGCCCACGTCCAGCTCAAGTTCGACGGAATCCGTGTGCAGCTCCACCTGGATCGGCGCCAAGCAGAAGGACACCAGGTGCGGCTGTTTTCGCGCAGCCTCGAGGACATGACGGGCATGTTTCCGGAACTCGTGAAGGGCGTGCTGAATCAGGTCCAGGCCGAGACGGCGATTCTGGACTCAGAGGCGTTGGCTTTCAATCCGGCCTCGGAGGAATTTCTGCCGTTCCAGGAGACGACCCGTCGCCGTCGCAAGTTGGGCATCGATGCCGCAGCGACCGAGCTGCCGTTGAAGGCCATGGTGTTCGATGTCATGTACCGCGACGGTCAGCCACTGCTTGATCGTCCATTACTTGATCGCATGGCTGTGCTGAGCAGCGTGGTTCGCGGCAAAGAAGTCCTGCAACCCGAGACCGGCGTCATTGTCGAAGATCCAGAGCGGCTTGATGAAATCTTCGAGGACGCCTTGGAGCGCGGACTTGAAGGTTTAGTCGTCAAGCGGGTCGACTCGACGTATCAGGCAGGTGCGAGAAATTTCAACTGGGTCAAACTGAAGCGGCACTCGCGTGGAGCGCTCGATGACACTATCGACTGCGTCTTGCTCGGATATTTCAGTGGCCGTGGCAAACGTGTTGGCCTCGGTGTCGGCGCACTACTGGTTGGCGTGTACGACAAGGAGGCGGACGTGTTCCGCAGCGTCACGAAAATCGGGACCGGCCTCAGCGACGAGCAATGGCGCGAAGTTGGCACGCGCGCCGAGCCATTTCGATCTGACCAGAAGCCTGCCCGGGTGCTATCGACGATCACCCCCAGCGTGTGGCTCGAGCCAAAGATCGTCGTCGAAGTCCTGGCCGATGAGATTACGAGCTCACCGAACCACACCGCCGGCTACGCTTTGCGCTTCCCACGAGTAATCCGTTTCCGCGACGCCGACAAGCGCCCTGAAGATGCGACGACCCTGCAGGAATTGATCGGGCTCTACCAGGCTCAGCCGGGCCGCTCTTCGTCACCTACTGCCTAGCTTCACTCACGCCAGCACGGCAAACGTCAAAAGCGACGTGACTGATGCTACGGCTACGATGCCAGGCACATGGTGACGCTCGACGACGTGCGTGCGGCGAGCGAGCGGCTGCGGCCATTCGTGGTACGAACACCGCTCGAGCTATCGATCGGCCTGTCCGCCTTGTGCGGAGTTGACGTCTGGCTGAAGCTGGAATGCTTCCAGCGGACGGGCTCGTTCAAGCTGCGAGGGGCGCTGAATGCGCTGCTACAGCTCGACGACGCAGCGAAGCGGAGCGGAGTGGTGACAGCTTCGGCCGGCAACCACGGGCTTGGCGTAGCCAAGGCCGCGGAGCTCCTCGGTGTACGCGCCACGGTGGTCGTGCCACAGACGGCTTCGGCGGCCAAAGTCGAAGCGCTGCGGCATTCGGGCGCCGAGTTACTGCAGCAAGGCGCCACCTACGACGAAGCCGAGGCGGGCGGGGTGCGGCTGGCGCGTGAACGGGGACTGCGCTTCGTTTCGCCATACAACGACGAGGCGGTGATTGCGGGCGCCGGTACCATCGCGCTGGAGATCAGCGAGGATCTGCCGGACGTGCGGACGTTGATCGTGCCGGCCGGCGGCGGAGGGCTCATCAGCGGCATGGGCGTCGCCGCCCATGGGGTGAACCCGGACGTACATGTAATCGGTGTGCAGTCGGTGGCTTCGCCCGCCCTCCAGGCGGCGCTCGCGGCGGGCCGAGGCGTGCCAGTGGACGTCAAATCGTCTCTGGCCGATGGGCTGGCCGGCAACATCGAGACGGGCAGCATCACGATTGACCTGGTCCTCCACCACGTCCGCGACGTTGTACTTGTCGAGGAGACCCAAATCGCAGGCGCAATGCGCTGGCTACTGGAGCACGAGCATATGCTGGTCGAAGGCTCGGCCGCCGTTGGGGTTGCGGCGCTGCAGTTCAATCGGCCGTCGCTCGAGGGGCCGGTAGCGGTCGTGCTGACAGGCCGCAACGTCGCCGTGGCGGTGCTGCAACAATACGTCCTCGGCTCGCGGCCGTAAGAGCAGTCACCCACTGCACCGCTGCTACCGCTGCTACCACTGCTATCGCTGCTAGGGAAACGAGGACCGCTATGGCATTGTTCGAGTACCGCGTCTATGAGGTCGTGCCCGGCAAGCTGCCGGCGCTGAACCGTCGCTTTCAGACCATGACACTGGCGTACTTTCAAAAGCACGGCATCGGCGTCGTTGGTTTCTGGGAAGCCGTCGTCGGGACCAGTAACGAGCTGCATTACCTGTTGCGCTTCGACGACCTGGCGCACCGAGAGAAGGCATGGGGCGCGTTTCAAGCAGATGAAGGCTGGATTCGCGACCGCGCCGAGACCGAGCGCGACGGTCCGCTGGTTCAGCGAATCCGCAATCAATTCTGGCGCGCGACAGATTACTCGCCGCTCAGCTAACTCTCATGGGCCTTTAGCACACCGCTAACAAGGTACGTAGGAGTGCCTTAATGACTCCCGGCGACACTTTGACTCAGGTAAACACCTTTGAGTTTTCCTGGCGGGAGTCGTCCGAAATGCAACCCATGATCCGCACCTTTTTGCTTGCCGACCTCAAGTGCTACATGTGTGGCGCGACAGCCGGGTCAATCGAGCGGGAGCGGGGGAGCAGCACGGCACAGGTCGCCATCGAGCGAGGCGGCAGTGTCGGACTGATCGGCTCGTGGGAGACGTCGCGTTTACGCTGCCCGCGGTGTGGGGGCTCGGTCTATGTTGACCAGGTGGAGATCGTGGATCGTCGCACCGAGCCGATCGAATGGGAAGATGATGGCCCGCGCCGCGGGCGACCGCCGAAATGGCTTGTCGAGCAGCGACGCCGCAAGCGGGACAGCGGCGCGCTCAGCATCACTGAGTAAACATGACGCAGCGACGCTGCTGGTTCAGGCGGCGCGGCGGCCCATTGAGATGGGGCGGCTGGTTGCGACATCGGGTTGGCGCGGGCGGCGATGGGTTACTGGGACTTCGTTGATGACGAAGCCGAGGCGTCGTGCTCGGGCGAGCATTTCGGCATTGAATGACGTGCCGCGGGGTCGCGGCTGTACGCGCTCCCAGACCACGCGGCGGAACAGGCGGAACTCGCAGTCGACGTCGCGTACTGTCTGGCAATAGAGCAGGTTCAACGCGGCGGTGTGCAGCCAACCTGATAAGCGGCGCAGGACGCCGTCGGCCCGTGCGGGGCGATAGCCGATTGCCAGGTCGGCGCCGTGCTCAATCGCCTCCAGGAGATGGTTCAGCTCGAGGACGTCGAACTGGCCGTCGGCAGTTGTGACCAACAAGAGGTCGTAGCTACTGGCTTCGAAGCCGGCTCCGAGGGCTGTTTGCCGATCCGGGTAGGCTGTCGGCAGGACCTGGAGTGGCAGGTTGGGGCTGCGAGCGGCCATATCGACGAGCAGATTCGCCGTGGTGTTCGGCGCGGTGGCGCA
>DASYKL010000221.1:0-2750 GCA_035995405.1 Chloroflexota bacterium | reverse complement strand
AGCAGCCCTGCGCCAGGAGCTCGGCCTGGACCGCCCGATGCACCTTCAATACCTCGACTGGCTGACAACGTTGGCCCGGGGTGATCTGGGCCACTCCTTCAAGAGCCGCAACCCGGTGGCTGCCGAGCTCGGCAGCCGGATTCCGGTGACGCTCGAGCTCGGCTTTCTGGCGCTGCTGATCGCGCCCGCCATCGCCATCCCGATCGGCGTGGTGTCCGCGGCGCGCCAGGATACCTGGACCGATTACGTCGCGCGAAGCGCAGCCATTGGGCTGCTGGCAATTCCTGGCTTCTGGCTCGCCACGCTCGTCGTGACACTTCCCTCGGTGTGGTGGCACTGGACCCCGCCCTTGCGCTACACGCGGCTGTTCGAGGACCCGGCCAGGAACCTCGGGCAGATCATCATTCCCGCGGTAATTCTGGGGCTCGGTCTCTCAGGCGGCCTGATGCGGCTCATCCGCACTCAGATGTTGGAAGTGCTGCGGCAGGACTACGTTCGCACGGCGGCCGCGAAAGGCCTGGCAGAGCAAACTATCGTGCTCCGACACGCGCTCAAGAACGCCTTCATTCCGGCCATGACGGCGTTCGGCTTGCAGGTATCTCTGTTGATCTCAGGCACGGTCGTGCTGGAAAGCATCTTCGTCCTGCCGGGTATGGGTCGTTATCTGCTCGAAGCTGTCCAGGCGCGCGATTACCCGGTCATCCAGGGCCTCAATCTGCTGTTCGCGACCGTGATCGTCGTTGCGAACCTCATAGTCGACCTGCTGTACGGCTGGCTCGATCCGCGGGTGCGATACTCATGAGCGTTCACCCGGCAACGCTGAGGCCGGCGGTCGCACGTCGACCCTCTGTTGCGCGAGCTCCTGGAATTTCAGCCGCGGCGCAAATGGGTGAGTTCGTACAACGCAAGCCGCTCGGCGCGGTGGGCGGGGCGATCATCCTGTTGCTGCTCGTGGTGGCTGCCGGAGCGCAGTGGCTCGCCCCGTACGCCTATGACGTCGGTTCGACTGCCGAACGCCTGCAGGCGCCATCGCTGGCGCACCCGTTCGGAACCGACGCCAACGGGCGGGATCTGCTCAGCCGCGTCATCTGGGGTGCGCGAGTGTCGGTCACGATCGGCTTCGGGGCGGTCCTGATCAGCACGCTGGTGGCCGTATCGGTCGGCATCACCTCCGGATACTTCGGCGGCTGGCTCGACCTGCTCGTGCAGCGGCTGGTCGACGTGTGGATCTCATTTCCAGCGCTGGTGCTGTTGGTCAGCCTCGTCGCGGTGCTCGGGCCAGGCCTGTGGAGCACGACCGTCGTCCTCGGAATCCTGCTCGCCCCAGGCACCGCCCGCGTGGTGCGCAGCGCTGTCCTGGCGATGCGCGAGCAACCGTACGTTGAGTCCGCCCGCTGTGCAGGCGCCGGGCACGCGCGCATCGTGCGTTACTACGTCCTGCCCAACGTTTCGGCGGCCATCGTGGTGCAGGCGACCACCCAGCTCGCGGCGGCAGTTCTGGCCGAATCGACCCTGAGCTTCCTCGGATACGGCGTACCGCCACCGTTTCCGACGTGGGGCTCTATGCTCAGCGGCACCGGGCGGCAGTTCATGCTGCAGTCTCCATGGCTGTCGATCTGGCCAGGCCTGGCGATCAGTCTGACCGTGTTCGGCTTCAACATGCTCGGAGATGCGCTGCGGGATGTGCTGGACCCGAGACTCCGCCGCAACGCATAACGTCGCCTTACCAAGATAGCGCGCGCACCGACAGAAGGGAGTGGGTAGTGGACCTCAGGTACGCACCCGAAGACGAGGCCTTTCGCCTGGAGGTTCGAAACTGGTTCGAGCAGAACCATGCCGGGCCGCTTGAAACGCTCGAACAGCGCAAGGCCTGGCAGCGCAGGCTGTTTGAGGCTGGCTTTGTCGGCATGGGCTGGCCGCGTGAGTACGGTGGTCAGGAGGCGCGGCCCATGCAGCAGGCCATCGTGGCGGAAGAGATGGCGCGGGCTGGCGCGCCCGGCGCGATCAACAGCCTCGGTCTGGGCTTCATCGGCGCGACCTTGATCATTCACGGCACGCCAGCCCAGCGCGAACGTTATGTCCGGAATATCCTGACGGCGGACGAGATCTGGTGTCAGCTGTATTCAGAACCTGACGCTGGCTCAGACCTGGAGAGCCTCAAGACACAGGCTGTCCGGGATGGCGATCACTACGTGGTTAATGGCCAGAAGGTCTGGACCAGTCTTGGCTACATCGCCGATTTCGGCGTCCTGCTGGCACGGACCAATCCCAGCGTCCCGAAGCACAAGGGGATCTCGTACTTCATCCTGGATATGCACAGTAAGGGCGTGACGGTCCGCCCGCTGAAGCAAATCACAGGCGGCGCTGAGTTCTGCGAAGTATTTTTCGAGGGCGTGCGCTTGCCCGCTGAGAATCTCATCGGCCAGGAAGGCCAGGGGTGGGAGTTAGCCCAAACGACGCTCGGCTTCGAGCGCGGGGGGAGCGTGCTGGCACGCGTGACGCGCGCGGTCGCCAACTTCGACCGGCTGGTACAGGTGTGTGGCGTGCTGCAGCGCGATGGACACATCCTGATAGAGGATCCTGTCATTCGTCAGAAGCTCGGACGCATGGCCGTCGAAGTCGAAGTCCTGCGTTACGCCGGTTACCGCATCCTCGGCAAACTCGAGAAAGGGGAGCGCCCTGGACCGGAGTCGTCTGTGGATAAGCTGTACTACAGCGAGCTCGACAAGCGTCACCAGGAGCTCGTGCAG
>DASYKL010000220.1:0-3645 GCA_035995405.1 Chloroflexota bacterium | reverse complement strand
TCGGTTCCGCAGACGCCGATCCTGGGTCCGCGCGGCGAGCGCCCTGTTCGGCGGCAGGTGGCGACACTCGCGGGTGACGCCTGCCGGCGCCGCGCCCGACTGGCTTGACCGCCGCCGCCCACGTCGCCGAGCCGAACGCCGCCAATCGACGGGAGGGCAACGCCATCATCCGGACCGAGCCCACGCCGCCAGTCGGCCCGAGCCGAAGGCCACCATCCTGCCCGCGCCGAACGCGAATGTGACCGAGCCAAACGCGGCCAATCGAGCCGAGCCCAATGCCATCATCCTGGCCGAACCCAACGCCGCCAATCGACCCCAGCCCCACGCCGGCATCCTGGCCGAGCCGAAGGCCATCATCGAGCGCTGCGCAAAATCGCCTCGCGGTGACGAGGCGCCAGGACATCGATCAGCCGCGCCGTGAACTGCCGACTTCGCCAGACGTGGCCGCGATGCAGCAGGTACCGCAGCACGAGCTTCAGCACATCCAGGCCGTACTCGACGCTGCGCTCGAAATTGACCGACGACGCTTCGGCGAAATAACGCGTCGGCACCGGCGTCTCGCCGACGCGGAAGCCGAAACACACTGCCTGGGCCATGATCTCCTGGTCAAACACGAAGTTGTCGGAATTGAGCAGGAAGGGCAACGTCTCGAGCAAGCGGCGGCTGTAGGCCCGAAAGCCGGTGTGGTACTCGGACAACTGCAGACCGAACGCGACGTTCTCGACGATCGTCAGAAAGCGATTGGCGACGAATTTCCACATTGGCATCCCGCCCTGCAGCGCCGTGCCGCTCAGGATGCGCGAACCGAGCACGATGTCGGCGGCGCCATCGAGGATGGGCTGGATCATCTGCGGCACCAGCGTCGAGTCGTACTGATTGTCGGGGTGGACCATGACCACGACGTCTGCGCCGCTGCGCAACGCTTCCAGATAGCAGGTTTTCTGGTTGCCGCCGTAGCCGCGGTTCTGGACGTGGACCACGACTTTTAATCCCAGCCGCTCGGCGATGTCGACCGTCTCGTCGTGGCTGACGTCGTCGACGAGGATCACTTCGTCTACAACGTCCATGGCCAGGCCGCGATACGTCGCCTCGAGGGTTTTCGCCGCGTTGTACGCCGGCATCACGACGACCACGCGCGCACCGTCTTTCATCGGCGTTGCCTGGCCACCGTCATGAGCGCGGGCTACCGGACGTGGGTGGCAGGCGTAAGCCAGCTAGCCGCTGGTCGCCCGCGCTCGAATGCACCCGCCAATCGTAGGCGACGGCCAGAAATCCACCACGCGACTTGGTCGCGCCAACGACGCTGTCGCTGCCAAACTCGGCCAGGTCGGTCTCGACGCGGAACGCGGCCATCGTCTGCGGCAGGGCCCAGGCTGCGGTTAGCGCGTGCCGGACCTGTACTTCGACGCGGTACAGGCCAGGTAGGAGGGGCAGCGTTGCGAATGTGCACTCGACTTCATGGGCGCCAGACAGCCAGGACGCGAAGGTGTCAGAAGTAGCGGTAAACAGCGGGCCGTAATCGCCGCGAACGGTCACGCTGACCTGGACCTGCTGCAGGTCGCGGTGAGCCATACAGTGCACCACAACGCGCAGTCGGTCGCCAAAGGAGAAGTCGGAGCGCGGCTGCAGGTCGTCGGGCCGACACACGATCGCGTTGGTAACGTTCACATCGTCGTGCTCGGCGGATACCAGTCCGGCCTCGGCAGCATCATCGACCAGCGCCTCGTCGACCGCGTCGAGGTAGGCCCGCACGACCTCAGCCGTTGGGCCGGCCTGGCGGATCGTGCCGTGGTCGAGCCAGACGACACGCTGGCACATCATCTCGATCGCCGACAGGTTGTGCGACACGAACAGGATCGCCTTGCCAGAATCGCGGAACGACAGCATCTTGCGGATCGAGCGATCCTGGAACGACACGTCGCCGACCGACAGCACTTCGTCGACCAGCAGGACATCGGGATCGACATGCGCCGCCACCGCAAAGCCGAGGCGAGCGTACATCCCCGATGAGTAGCGTTTGAGCGGCGTATCGATATACGGCCCCAGATCGGCGAAGGCCACGATGTCCTCAAAACGTTGGCCCACCTCGCGCCGCGATAAGCCCAGGATGACGCCGTTCAGAAAGATGTTCTCTCGACCGGTCAACTCGGGATGGAACCCAGCGCCGAGATTGATCAGCGACGCGACTCGGCCGCGCGTGTGAACGTTACCACTCGTCGGCCGAGTGATTCCGGCCAGCAGCTTGAGCAACGTCGTCTTGCCCGCCCCGTTGTGGCCGATCAAGCCGACCGACTCGCCCGGCGCAACGCGCAGGTCGATGTCGCGCAATGCCCACAGGTCGGGACGCTCGCCCCAGCGGCCAGTCAGCGCGGCCAGTAAGCCGCCGCGGGCGCCGATGTGAAAACGCTTTGAGACGTGGTCGAGCTCCAGCGCAGCCACAACGTCAGGCGTGACCGCGAGGCTGTCAGTCGATGGGTGGACCGGCAAAGGGCACGGTGTGGTCGAACGAGGTGACGATGCCCGTCGCTCGATTGCGCATCAACACGAAACCAGGCAGCTTGTAGGCCGACCAGATTCGCAGCGAGCCAAAGCCGCCGCCGCTGGCGAGCAGGTCTTCGGCGCCTGGAATCACGTCAGCCAGGGCAAAGGTGTGCGGCATGCGTGGGGCGATGGTCAGCGTCTCCGAGCTCAGGCTCTGGCCTGTCGGCGAGAACAGGTCGAAACGCACACCCGTCGGGCGCGGATGGTAGTTGAGCAGCAGGACCGAGCTGGCGTACTCGCGGCTGGCGGCGACGCCCGGCCAGTGCTGCCACTTGCCGCTCATTACTCGCTTTGTCGTTCCGCCCTTGAACACGAAGCCGGGTACGGAGCCGCTGAGCGTGCCATCGTCGGCCGAGAACTCGAGCCACGAATCGACCCACGGGAAATGGCTCGGCGGATTGTCGAGGCTGCGCGCCGTGATCTCGACCAGACCCTCGAAGCGCGACTCGCCGAGCGCCGTGAGCAGTTGGGTACTGTCATAGCGAAAGACCTGATCGCCGGAAAAAGGCTCGGAAATGAACGTGTGAACTGGCTGGTCGGCGCCGCGGAAAAATTTGAGCGTCGCGGCAAAACGCTCGTGGGGATCGACCGTATTGCCCAGCGGCACAACGTTGATGCGGCTGCGGCGCAGACCATCGTCGACGAACCAGCCGATGACGGGCAGCCAATCGGGAACGGCGTGGCGCACGACCCGCTGCGGTTGGGACTCGGCGTAAGGAATCGCCTCCGTGGGGCGGGGTGGCGCGGCGATGCTCATGCTGAGACTCCTGGAGATGCTGGGCACGTCAGGCACCCAGGCGCTGGTACTGAACGAACGAGCGGCGCGCTCGTTCCATTACTGACGGAACCCGACCGACGGGGCATTCGATCCCAATGCTAACGCTCGGAGGCAAGCGCAGGCCCGTCTGCGTTAGCCGACGTTCACTCTGCCGCGGCGGACCTGGCGGGCTCTGATGAATGCGGCGTAGCCGCGGACCGTATCGTCGGAGGGGCAGAACTCGCCACGCGGAATGCCCCAACCTGTCCGACGGGTCACGTGTGCCTACTGGCCCATCTGTACACCGTAACGCGCCGAAGGTTAGAGCCGAAGGTTAGAGATGTTGG
>DASYKL010000219.1:0-2695 GCA_035995405.1 Chloroflexota bacterium | reverse complement strand
GTGGCGCGTACTGACAGGCATATAAACACGCCCGACAGTCGTGGCATAGATTCGACAAATAGGTCAGGTCGCTGGGCTGAAAGCTGGTCCGCAATTCCATGGCTGGAAACACGGCGCAGAATCCCTCACAGTAGCGGCACGCGTTGCAGATAACCATCTGACGTGCGGCTTCCTGAAACAGGTCAACGCGTGGCATACGCAGCTGCCTCTTTGCCGGCGATGCGGCCAAATACGGTTCCGATCGTCAGTCCGAAGCCAGCCAGATAGCCGCGACCGAGGATATTGCCAGCCATCACTTCGCCGGCGGCGAAAACATTCGGCGCCGCACCGCGATCGCCGAACCTGACGTGCGCTTGCTCGTCGATGGCTACACCGTGGTAAGTAAACGTCACCCCAGTCTTCAACGGGTAGCCGTAATACGGCGGGCTGGCGATGGGTACGGCCCAGTGGCTCTTGGGCGGTTGAAGCCCTTCGGTATGGCAGTCGTCGAGCGTCGCTGGATCGAACGTTCCGGGCCGGACAGACGCGTTATAAGTGTCCACCGCGCGTGATAGACCAGCGGGGTCCAGGCCGAGCGCGTCGGCTAACGCCGGTATTGTCGGCGCGCTAAGCGGCGGAAATACCGACGGCATAAATAAGCGGAGTGCCTGGGCGTCGATGACCGAGTACGCAATCTGGTCGGGCTGGCGGGCGATCAGGCCGCCCCAGATGGCATAGCGCTTGGGCCAGAAATCTTCGCCCTCATCATAGAACCGATGCGCCTGGCCGTTGACGACGATGCCAAATGGCACGCTGTCAAGGCGGGTAACGATGCCACCGTCGAATTTCGGCGCGCGAGCGTCCAGCGCCACGGCATGGAACTCCTTCGGATCGCCTACGGCCAGCGCACCGCCGGCGAGCAATGAGGCGAGCATGTCGCCGCGGTTGTAGGGGGTCCCGCGAATGATGAAGTTATCCGCTGCGTTGCCCCAGTACTGTTTGAGCCAGGCAATATTGGCTTCGAATCCGCCCGCGGCGACGACGACCGCGCGTGCCTGGATGTCTCTCTCACCGTCGTCCATGACCACGTGGGCCGAGCGGAAGCTGTGGCCGTCAAACGACAGGTCGGCGGCGCGGGCGTCGTAGTGGATCGCAACACCAAGTGTCTCGGCGGTCTGATACAGCGCATTCATCATCGCTTTGCCGCCGCCCAGCATGAACACGTTTGTTCGTGTCAGGTGGAGGGTGCCGCGCAGAGGCGGCTGCCAACGGACACCGTGTGCCATCATCCAGGCTTCGATGTCCACTGACTTCTGAATGACCAGGCGGGCCAGGACCTCGTCGGTTTCGCCACCCGTCACCCGCCACAGGTCGTCCCAGAATTCGGCCTCCTCGTACGGGCCGGTAACAAACCGGGTCGCCCCGGCGTGCAAATAGCGAATGTCGCGCGTGTGGCGGCTGTTACCCCCGCGATAGACATACGGCGCCGCCTCGAGGATGGCGACCGAGGCGCCACATTCAGCCGCGCTGATCGCCGCACAGAGGGCGGCGTTGCCGCCGCCGATGACCAGGACGTCGTAGCTCGGAAGCGGTCGACTCACGCGGCGAGGGGCACGGCGCACATGGGCGTCATTGTATGCACCCGTCGCAGACGGCTAGGATTGGCCGAGGATGACTGCTTCGCCAATCGACCTGCCCACTGCGAGCCAACACACGGTGCAATTTGAGTTGAACGGCGAGGCGCGCCAGGTCGTCGTGCCGGCGCACTATCGGTTGCTCGACCTGCTGCGCGATCAACTCGAGCTGACAGGTACCAAGGAAGGCTGCAGCGTCGGGGTGTGCGGCGCGTGCAGCGTACTGGTCGACGGTCAACTACTCAGTGCCTGTCTGCTACCGGCCGTGTATGTCGACAAGACGCAGGTCACAACGATCGAAGGTCTTGCTCCCGATGACATGCACCTGAGTCCACTTCAAGATGCGTTCATCGGCCACGGCGGATTCCAATGTGGCATCTGTACACCGGGCCAAATCATCGCCGCGACTGCCCTCCTGAGAGAGCAGCCAAAGCCAACCGCGGAGCAGGTCAAGCGGTGGATGATGGGTAACCTGTGCCGCTGTACCGGCTACTACAAGATCATCGAAAGCGTTCTGGCGGCGGCAGACAGCGACGGAGCGCCGGTGGCGCGCCGGAGCAGCTTGCTGTAATCGTGCGGCCTTTCCAGTTGCACCGCCCAGGAACGCTGGACGAAGTGCTGACGCTCCTCGAGGAGCACGGTCCGGATGAGACGCATGTCCTGGCAGGCGGCACCTCGCTGGTACTGCTCATGAATCTTGGGTTGGTCCAGCCGGGGCATGTTGTGTCGCTGCGCGAGGTAGCCGAGCTGCATGGCACGCAGCGGCTGCCGGATGGCGGCATCGTCTTACGTGCGATGGCCACCCACCGTCAGCTGGAGCAGTCGGTTGACGTCGCGGCGTTCTGCCCGGCGTTGACCGAAACGTTTGGCCACGTGGCGACCGTGCGCATCCGCAACCAGGCGACCGTGGGCGGCAACGTCGTGCATGCGGACCCCGCGCAGGATCCGCCGGCGATGCTCGTGGCACTGGATGCGGAAGCAGTGATCAGAAGCCGCGCGGGTCAGCGCATCATTCCCCTGGAGTCGCTGTTTGTGGGGTATCTCACGACATCGTTAACAGATGGCGAAGTGCTTACCGAGAT